>JBOFLR010000737.1:0-9666 GCA_051657965.1 Dermatophilaceae bacterium | reverse complement strand
GCTGGCTGCCGTCTCACCGCTGCAGGAGATGTTCTGCACCTCGAGGCGGCCACCGTCGCGGCCGAGCCGAGCAGCCGCCAGCGCCGGATAGGCGGTGTCCCGCAGCTCGGTGCCACCTGGCTGGAAGCCGGCGGCGAGGGAGTCGCCCAGTGCGAGGTACACGCCGCCGGTCTCCGGCGGGGATGACGACGGGCTCGGTGCCGCGGTCGTCGACGGTGGGCGGCTCGTGGCCGCGGCGCCGCCCTGTCCCTCGTCGGCGGCAGACGACCCGTCGCTGCTGCAGGCCGAGAGCAGCAGCGTTCCGGCCAGCACGGCCGCGCCGGCGGCATGGCCGGTGCGTCCGGTGCGTCCGGCGCGGAAAGAAGGGTGACGCATGGATACCTCGTCGGGGCTGAGGGCGGTGTCGGGGCTGACGGCGGTGTGGTCGAGTGCAGGTGTGGCGCGATCACGTTCATCCTTCACGACGAACGGCCGCCTGACCGTGTTCCGCCCCGCCGAGGGCTCTCGGCGGGGCGGTTGTCGGCAACGGGCGGAGTCGTCGGTGGCGAGGCGCTGAGGGCTGTCGGTGGCGAGGTTGTCGGCACCGGGCGGAGAGACAACCGCGACGTGCCGAGTTCCCCGCGCAGGGCCGACGCCGCGCATGGCGGCACCGAGGCCTTGTCGCGAAAGACTGTCCGCATTCTCGATGCGCTCCTGTGACGCCGGCTACGACGCGGAAACCGGGGCGACCACGACGACTTCGGCGTCGTAGCCGGCGTCATCACGTCACGAGGCCCCGGACGGAGAGACTTACGCAACACGCCTAGTCTGGGCTGGTGGTCCACCGGCTGGCTCCGACGCAGTGGCGGGCGGCGGAAGCTGCTCACCAGTCCCGGATCGACACCGCCACGGCTGGCCATCGCGCCCGCCGGGCTGACCGGCGCGACCACCCGGTCGAGGACTTCCTGTTCCGGTACTACCCCCACTCCCCCGCGCAGCTGCGCCGCTGGCATCCCGGCGCCGACGTCGTGCTGTCGGGCGGAGCCAGTTCGCCGCGCGCCGGCTGGCGCCACTACCGCGTGACGGGTGAGGACGTGATAGTCGACCTCGCCTCATTCGTCGCCGCGCGGCACCGCACGATCCGCTTCGTCCGCGACCTGCTCACGGCGACCCTGTCGCGGCCACCGTTCCTCGGCTGCTTCGGACTGCACGAGTGGGCGATGGTCTACCGGCTCGACCCGAGCGACGTGCGTCATCCGGGCTGGCCGCTCCGGCTGGGCCGCACGGGTACCGACGCGGTCGTGGAGCGCCAGGTGATCCGATGCTCGCACGCCGACGCATACCGGTTCTTCACGGACGACGCCCGGCCTCGGAACACGTTGTCCCCCAACCGTGCAACGCAGGTAGCGGTCGAGCAACCGGGCTGCCTGCACGCTGCGATGGACGTCTACAAGTGGTGCGTCAAGCTGACTCCGATCGTTCCGAGCGATCTCGTTGCCGACGCCTTCGATCTGGCCCGCGAGGTGCGCGTGCTCGACATGCGGGCGTCCCCCTACGACCTGCGCGAGCTCGGATACGGCCCGCTGGCGATCGAGACCGCCGGCGGCCGAGCCGAGTACCGCGAGCGGCAACGGGTGCTCGCCGATCGGTCCAACGCCCTGCGCCGCCGTCTACTTACCGTCCTCGACGCGGTGCGCACCGCACCGGGCGGCGGCGAGCCCGGCGCCTCGGCCGAGCCGCCGGCTCAGTCGGCGGCGGCGACGAACCAGCCGTCGACCAGCACCGGGACCACGTCATCGACGCCGTGACCGGCCGCTACGGCCACGTCATCGCCGAAACCTTTCTCCCACAGCTCGATCCCGCTCGCGCACGTGTCGAGCTGGCCGGCGAGATCACCGGATGCAGCGCGCCACGCCGCGAGGGCGACCGCGGCCTCCGGGCTCGGCCCGGCGTCCGGTCGGTGGGCGAGGAGGGCGGCGACCACTGCACCCGCGCCCCAGAGGTCCTCGACCGCGGGGCGTAGCGAACCGTCGCCACCCCATCGTTCACCGGCCGCCACGACGCCACTCGCGCCGGGCCGGGCAGCCAGCCACCGCCCCACGGCGGGCGCGTTGCGCACCGAGGCTGCCACGACCTCGACACCGGCATCGGCGAGCCCGCTGCAGATCTCCGAACCGTTCGGTGACGGGAGTACCAGTCGCGATATCCCCTGTGCCGCAGCGATACTCGTCGGTGACAACGACACGTCACCAGGGCCTGCGGCCGCCCTGCCGACGGCGCACACCGCGCCGAACCGAGCGGCGAGCTCGTGGCCGGACCGGTCGTGCCATCGATGGGGACGCACCGTCATCCCCCGGGACACCGCGACCCCTACCGACGTGGTGAACGACAGCACGTCGACGACCACCACGTGCGCCACACCCCCGGCGACGAGCTCGTGTGCACCGCGGCCTCCCCAGTCGACCCGGATGCCGTGCGGAGCCTGGTCCCAAGGTGTCGCCACGCCAGTGAACCTACCGGCGCCGACCGCGCGGCCCCGCCGCCAGCCGCCTCCGGCCACCGTCTGCGAACCGTCGCCCGTTGAGGATCGAGATGTGCGCACTGTGGCTGGTGGGGCCGAGGTGCAGTACGGTCGACGACAGGAGGCGGGCTCGCACCTGTGGCCCGGTCCGCGTACCGCGTGTGCAGGGTGCCCGGGGCCGTCGCCGTGTGTGAGCACGAGATGCACGCAGGACTAGCTGCCAATGGAGGGAGCAGGGCGTATGCGGAGGCGACGACTGACCGTGCTGGGGGTGGTCGCGGCCCTGGTCGCCGGCACCGCGGCGTGTGGCAGCGACGACGGGGGCGTCCCGGTCATCAACCTCTACGGCGGTGCTGCCGCAGCCGGGTTCGACGAGATCATCGCGGCCTGCAACACCGAGGCGCAGGGCCGGTACCGCATCGTCGGGAACCTGCTGCCGAGCGACGCCGACGGGCAACGAGAGCAGTTCGTCCGTCGCCTCGCCGCCCAGGACACCAGCATGGACCTGCTCGGTATCGACGTCACCTGGACCGCCGAGTTCGCCGAGGCCGGATGGATCCGGGAGCTCACCCCGGAGCAGGCGGCCGCGGCCACCGAGGACACTCTCGAGCCGACCGTCGAGACCGCGCGGTGGGAGGACAGGCTCTACGCCATCCCGAAGCACACCAACGTCCAGCTGCTCTGGTACCGCAGGTCGCTGGTGCCGAACCCGCCGACCACCTGGGCAGAGGTGCTCGAGCAGTCCGAACAGCTGAGGACTCAGGGCAGGCCCCACGTGATCGGGCTGACCGCGGCGCAGTACGAGGGCTACGTGGTCGGCTTCAACACCATCCTGTCCTCGCTCGGCGGCACGCTCGTCAACGAGGACAGCACCGAGGTCACCGTCGACGAGCGCACCGTCGAGGCGCTCGGCATCATCCGTGACCTCGCCACCAGCGGTCTGGCATCGCGGTCGCTGTCCAACAGCCAGGAGCCCGAGGTGTTCGCGCAGCTGCAGACCGGCGAGGCGGCGTTCGCCATCAACTGGCCGTACACACTGTCCGCGATGCGCGAGGCGAACCCCGAGGTCGCGAACGACCTGGGCTTCACCAGACTGCCGCGGTTCGACGAGAGCCAAGACGCACGAGCCACGCTCGGCGGCATGAACTATGCGATCAGCACCTACAGCGAGCACCCCGACGAGGCCTACGACGCGGCGATGTGTCTGCGCTCCCCCGAGCACCAGCTGCAGACCTCCCTGGCGGCCGGTGACCCTCCGGTGGCGCCGAGCATCTACGAGAACCCCGAGTTCCAGGAGGCGTACCCGATGTACGAGGACATGCTCGTGGAGCTCGAGACCGCGGTGCCGCGGCCGGTCACGCCGATCTACCAGAACATCTCGACCCTCGTCTCGACCACGCTGTCGCCACCTGGCGAGATCGACCCCGAGCGCACGGCAGACGAGCTGCGCCAGTCCATCCAGGACGCCATCGACGGACGCGGGATCCTGCCATGACCGCCGTCACCGGTCAGACGGCCACCCGGCCGCCGGAGGATGACGAGGGCCTCACCATCGCCCGACAGCGGCACAGCGAGGGTCGTCGCGCGGAGCGCCGGCTCGGCCTGCTCCTCTGCGCACCAGCGGTCGTCGTGATGCTCGCGGTGGCCGCATACCCCATCCTCTACGCGTTCTGGCTCTCGCTGTTCCGCGCCGACCTGCGGACCCCCGATGCCAACGAGTTCGTCGGTCTGTCCAACTACGCGACGGTGCTCGGGAGCCCGATCTGGTGGCAGTCGTTCGGCGTGACGATGTTCATCACCGTGATCAGCGCAGCCGCCGAGCTGGTGCTCGGCATGCTGCTCGCGATCGTCATGCACCGCACGATCGTCGGGCGTGGCCTGGTCCGCACCTCCGCGCTCGTGCCGTACGCCATCGTCACGGTCGTCGCCGCGTTCTCCTGGCGGTTCGCCTGGACCCAGGGCATCGGCTGGCTGGCCGGGGACTCCGCGCCCCTGACGGAGAAGTGGTCGGCCATCTGGATCATCATCCTCGCCGAGGTGTGGAAGACCGTGCCGTTCATGGCCCTGCTCCTCATGGCCGGGCTGGCGCTGGTGCCCGAGGACCTGCTCAAGGCGGCATCGGTCGACGGCGCGACCGCCTGGAAACGGTTCTGGAAGGTCACCGTGCCGCTCATCAAGCCGGCGATCCTCGTCGCGCTGTTGTTCCGCACCCTCGACGCGTTCCGGATCTTCGACAACATCTTCGTGCTCACCGGCGGCGCCAACGAGACCTCGTCGGTGTCGATGGTGGCGTACAACAACCTCATCCGCGGGCTCAACCTCGGCATCGGCTCGACGATGGCCATCCTCATCTTCCTGACGACGGCGATCATCGCCATCGTCTTCGTCAAGCTCTTCGGAGCGGCCGCACCCGGACAAGGAGAACGCCGATGACTGCCACCGCGACTCCGCAGCGCAAGCTGGGCTGGGCCGCCGTCAACACCGTCGTGCTGCTTTACGCGTTCATCCCCGTCGTGTGGATCATCTCGATCTCGCTCAAGGGAGACGACACACTCAACGACGGCAACTTCCTCCCCACCAACCCCGACACCACCGCATACGCGCAGATCTTCGACAACCCCGACTTCGTGCGTGCGCTGGTCAACTCGATCGGCATATCGCTCATCGCCACGACGATCGCCCTCGTGCTCGCCACCATGGCCGCCTACGCCATCGCCCGTCTCGACTTCCCGGGCAAGCGCACCATCGTGGCCACCTCGCTGCTCATCTCGATGTTCCCGCAGATCGCGCTGGTGACCCCACTGTTCCGTATCGAGACGGCGATCGGCATCTTCGACACCTGGCCCGGCCTGATCCTGCCGTACATCACCTTCGCCCTCCCGCTCGGCATCTACACCCTCTCGGCGTTCTTCCGCGAGATCCCGTGGGAGCTGGAGAAGGCAGCACAGATGGACGGCGCGACCCCCTACCAGGCGTTCCGCAAGGTCATCGCCCCGCTCGCCCTGCCCGGTGTCTTCACCACCGCGATCCTCGTCTTCATCGCGTGCTGGAACGACTTCCTCTTCGCCATCTCGCTCACCTCCACCAACTCCGCCCGCACCGTCCCGGCCGCGATGTCGTACTTCACCGGCGCCACGACGTTCGAGCGGCCCACCGCGGCCATCGCAGCCGCGGCGGTCGTCATCACCATCCCCATCGTGATCTTCGTGCTGTTCTTCCAACGGCGGATCGTCGCCGGCCTGACCTCGGGAGCGGTCAAGGGCTGAGCGCCCGAGACCCTGGACCACTAAGGAGACGCCCCATGGCACAGATCGTCCTCGACCACGTCGTCAAGAGGTACCCCGACGGCGCCCTCGCCGTCGACGACTTCAACCTCGAGATCGCCGACGGAGAGTTCATCATCCTCGTCGGGCCGTCCGGGTGCGGGAAGTCCACCACGCTCAACATGATCGCCGGGCTCGAGGACATCACCCAGGGCGAGCTGCGCATCGACGGTGAGGTCGTCAACGACAAGGCACCCAAGGACCGCGACATCGCCATGGTGTTCCAGTCGTACGCCCTCTACCCGCACATGACGGTGGCCGACAACATGGCCTTCCCGCTGGTGCTGGCCGGTGTCGACAAGGCCACCATCAAGACCAAGGTCGACGAAGCGGCCACCATGCTCGAGCTGACCCAGCATCTCGAGCGCAAACCGGCCAACCTCTCCGGTGGGCAGCGGCAACGCGTGGCGATGGGGCGAGCCATCGTGCGCAGCCCCAAGGCCTTCCTCATGGACGAGCCGCTGTCCAACCTCGACGCCAAGCTCCGGGTGCAGATGCGCACCCAGGTGGCCCGCATCCAGAAGACCCTCGGCACCACCACGGTGTACGTCACGCACGACCAGACCGAGGCGATGACCCTCGGCGACCGCGTCGTCGTCATGCGTGGCGGTGTCGTCCAGCAGATCGGGTCGCCGACCGAGCTGTACGAGTACCCCACGAATCTCTTCGTCGGCGGCTTCATCGGGAGCCCGTCGATGAACTTCCTCGCCGCAACCGTCGAAGGAGACCGGCTCGAGACCGGGCTGGGCGCGCTGACCATGCCCGACCAGGTCCGGCACGCGGTACAGAGCAGCAACACCAGGACCGTCATCATCGGCCTGCGCCCGGAGCACTTCGAGGACGCCTCTCTCGTCGGCGACAAACCGGGCGCCACGGTAACCGTGCCGGTCGACCTGGTGGAGTCGATGGGCTCGGACGTGTACGCCTACTTCACCGTCGCCGGCGAACAGGCCAGGTCCGGCGATCTCGAAGACCTCGCCAGGGACACCGGTCAGGACATGCTCGGCGAGGGCACCACCGTCACCGCCAGGCTCAACGCGGGCGCGCGGGTGCACCCGGGGCAGCAGGCCGAGCTGTGGGTCGACACCGCCAAGATGCACGTCTTCGACACCGAGAGCGGACGCAACCTCACCGCGTCGGTGTCCGAGACCGTCGGATAGGGCGCGCCCGACCGTTCGGCGCCGACCGTTCGGATGCCGGCGCACCCCAGGGTTCCAGGCGGCGTCTCAGGACATCTGGTGGTCGGCCCCCGGACGGAGCGGACGTCATCGATGACGACTGGCCCGACCAGGCGATCCCGGTGCCTGCCGCGTCATCCGGCCGGGCGCTGTCCTGCCGACCGTCATCCGGCGCGGGCGGCATCCGGAGCTGTCGTCAACGCGCGGCGACGCCGGCCCGCACCAGTCCGTAGGTGACCGACTCGAGCAGTGCCTGCCAGCTGGCCTCGAGGATGTTGGCGGCGACCCCGATGGTGGTCCAGGACGTCGAGCCGTCGGACGTCTCGATGAGCACCCGGGTCACCGCGTCGGTGCCGTGGGCGGCGTCGAGGATGCGCACCTTGTAGTCGATCAGCTCGAGCTCGCCGATCTCGGGGTAGACCGCGGCGAGCGCGGCCCGCAGGGCCTGGTCGAGGGCGTTGACCGGGCCGTTGCCCTCGCCGGTCTCGACGTGCCGCTCCCCCGCCGCGCGGATCTTCACCGTGGCCTCGGACACCGCGTCGGCGTCGCCGCGACCGTCGGTGATCACCCGCCAGGACTCCACGTCGAAGAACACCGGCAGCGCGCCGTCGACCTCGCGCCGCAGCAGCAGCTCGAAGCTGGCGTCGGCGGCGTCGAACGTGTAGCCCTGCAGCTCCCGCTCCTTGACGGTCGCGAGCACCCGCCGCAGCGTGGCGGCATCCGTCTCGGAGGCCGCGTCGAGGTCGAGTCCGAGCTCGCGCGACTTCAGCTCGATCGATGCGCGACCGGCCATGTCCGACACCAGCATCCGCATGTCGTTGCCGACGTGCTTGGGGTCGAGGTGCTGGTAGAGGTCGGGGTCGACCTTGATGGCGCTCGCGTGCAGCCCGGCCTTATGGGCGAACGCGCTGGAGCCCACGTACGGCTGGCGCGAGTAGGCCGGCACGTTGGTGACCTCGGCGATGGCGTGGGCGATGCGCGTGGCGTCCTGCAGCCGATGCGGCTCGAGGAGCGGGAGCCCGCGTTTGAGCTGGAGGTTGGCCACCACGCTGACCAGGTCCGCGTTCCCGGTGCGCTCCCCGTAGCCGTTGACCGTGCCCTGGACGTGCGTCGCGCCCGCGTCCACCGCGGCCATCGAGTTCGCCACCGCACAGCCGGTGTCGTTGTGGCAGTGGATGCCGACCCGTGCGCCGGTGGCCGACACCACGTCGTGCACGACGTCGGCCACCTCGCCCGGCAGCATCCCGCCGTTGGTGTCGCACAGCGCCACGACCTCGGCGCCGGCCTCGGACGCCACGCGCAGCACCTCCAGCGCGTAGTCGCGGTCGAGGCGGTAGCCGTCGAAGAAGTGCTCGGCGTCGAGGAACACCCGTCGCCCCTCGCCGTGGAGGAACGACACCGTGTCGCGCACCATGGCGAGGTTCTCCTCGGGGGTGGTGCGCAGCGCCCGCTCGACATGCCCGGTGTGTGACTTCGCCACGAGCGTGACCACGGGTGCACGGCTGGCGAGCAGGGCCAGCACGAGCGGGTCGGCGTCGGCGCGTCCGCCGGCCCGTCGGGTCGCCCCGAACGCGGCCAGGGTCGCGGTACGCAGGTCGAGCTCCTCGGCGGCGCGGGCGAAGAACTCGGTGTCCTTGGGGTTGGCGCCGGGCCAGCCGCCCTCGATGTATCCGACTCCGAGGTCGTCGAGGTGGGCCGCGATGGCGAGCTTGTCGTGCACCGAGAGGTTGAGCCCCTCTTGCTGCGCGCCGTCGCGCAAGGTCGTGTCGTACACGTGCAGGTCGGTCATCGTCTCTCGTCCCGTCAGCTCGGATGCCGGTCGCCCGGCGGAGTCGTCGCGCCGAACCACTCGGCACGGCGGTGCCGCCCCGGCCCGCCCGGAGCCCGGGCCGGGGCACGACGATGGCGTCCGCCACGGTCGGCCGGCGCTGCTCCGCCGGCCGTGAGGGTGGGGGCCGGCGGCCTCGTCATCCGGTGGCGCCCGACGTGCGACGCTCCCGGACCAACAAAAAGACCTCCCGGGTACGGGAGGTCTGCGCGACGAGAAGGATCTCGTCGCGCTAGCCGATAATGGTCGCCGCGGTCGCGGCACGGAACGTCACGGGGTGAGCATGCCACGTCGGCACCGCTCGTGCCGAGGTTCGGTCCACATCGCGGAACGACCGACGACCTGCCACCTCCTGATCCGCTCGCCGCACCCGGCGCACCGGTGTCTCCCCATTTCCGCACCGGTGTCTCCGCGGGTCGGGGACGGTGGAAGGGGGGCGGGCCGGGCGACAGCGGGACGGCGGGACGGCCGGTCGGCCGGTCGGCCGGTCGGGTCAGGCCCCTACGCGCGGGTCCCACGCGCCCACGCAGAGCGTGGGACCCGCCACCAGGGGGCGAGGCCAGGTGGAGTCGCGACGTCGACCCGGTCGCCGGGCCGGGGCACCGCTACCGGCACCCCGCCCGTCGCGGCCGCCACCAGCAGCCGCTCGACTGGCTCGGCCCACGGGTGCGGCGCGAGGGTGAACGTGCACCAGTGGATGGGGAGGACGAGGCCACCGCGCAGCAGCCGGGCCGCCTCGACAGCCTCCTCGGGGTTGAGGTGGATGTCGTGCCACGCGGGGTCGTAGGCACCGACGGCCATGAGCGAGACGTCGAACGGGCCGTACTGCTCACCCAG
>JBOFLR010000736.1:0-2552 GCA_051657965.1 Dermatophilaceae bacterium | reverse complement strand
CGAGCCGGCGCACCGCCGGCGGGTCCGAGACGACCTCGGCGGTGCCCTGGACGAGCACGCTCCAGCCGGTCCAGCGCTCGGCGTGGTAGGCGTCGGCCTCGAACGCGACCCGGTCGTGGTTCACGGCGGCGGTGAGCTTGGAGTCGCCGGCCGTGCGGAAACACACGGTGATCCCGTCGACGACGTGCACCACCGGGAGCACGCAGAGCTCGCCGTGCAGGTCGAAGGCGAACCGGCCCAGCGGCACCGACCTCAGCAGCCGGTAGCACTCCCCGGTGTCGACGACGCGCAGCCCGCTGTGGTCGGTGGGCGGCACCGTGACCCCGCTCATCGGGACGCCGTCCCGGGCCGCACGACCATCACGGGGCACCGGGTGTGCCGGATCAGCTCCTGGCTCACCGAGCCGAGCAGCAACCCGCCCACCTCGCCGCGGCCGTGACTGCCGACGACGACGACCTCGGCGCCGCTCGACGCGTCGGTGAGCACTCGCACCGGATCGCCGCCCACGACCTCCTGCTGCACGGCGACGCCCGGGAATCGGGGGGCGACGGCCGCCACGGTCTCGGCGACGAGGGCACGTTCGTGCTCGCGGAGGCGACGGCGTTCGGCGTCGACATCGGGTGCGAGGAGGCCCGGGCCGGCGTAGTCCAGATACCAGGCGTGGACGACGGTGACCGGGAGATCCAGCCGGTCGGCCCGGCGGAAGGCCTCCTCGATCGCCGACCGGCTCGCGTCGGAGCCGTCGGCGCCGACGACGACGCCTCGGCTCACGGTGGCGACCGGCAGGTCGGCCCGGACCACGACGACGGGGCAGAGCGCATGTGCGGCGACGTGGACCGCGTTCGAACCGAGCACCGCGCTGCCGACCGCGCCGTGGCGCGGCGCGCCGACGACCACCGTCGTCGCCTCGGCGGACGTCTCGACGAGGAACGACGACACGCTTCCCCAGATGCTCGTGGCGACGACCCCGTGGCGGTCGGCGAGCTCACCCGCGGTGGCGACGGCGTCGACGAGCACGGTGTCCTCGTGCGGGGGTGGTGGTGCCGTCATCGCCCCGTAGTGGTCGGGCCACTGCGCCTGGACCGGATGGGCGTGCACGACGTGCAGCGGCCGGGCCAGCGACTCGGCCTCCTGGATCGCCCAGGCGAGCGCGGCCCGGCCCGCGGCGCTCCCGTCGACGCCGACGACGACCGGGTAGCCGGTACTGGTCGTCGGGATGGTCTGCTCGGTGACGGACGTCGTCGACATCCTGACCTCCTCGGTCGCCTGCCGGGCCCGGGTGGCTCGGCATCCGTCTCGAGCGTCGGTCACCGTCGCCGCTGCGCCCAGGGACTTTCGTCCCTGAACCCTCGAGCCGGAAGCCACTTCACTGGACCCATGAGGACGATCGACCTGGACCAGCTCGGGCGTCGGTTCGCGGCGCTGCCCGGCGTGCCGCGGGTGGTGGTGAGCGGGAACGCGGCGACACCGTGGCCGGTGGTCGAGGTGGTCGACCGAGCGCTCGCCGCCTACCGGATCTGGATGCTCAACGCCGGTGCGGGCGTTCCGGATCGGGCGGGGGTGCTGGCGGAGACCCCGTTCGTGGGCTCCGGGATGCGGCGGCATCCGGCGCTGGCCTACCACCCGGCCCGGCTCTCGACCGTGCCGCTCCTGTTCACCGGTGCCGCCCCTCCGGACGTGGTCGTCGCGCACTGCGCGCCGCCCGAGCGCGGGCATCTCAGCCTCGGGATCGAGGTCGACGTCATGCCGGCGGCGATCGAGGCGTGCCGGGCCCGCGGCGGGCTGGTCGTGGCGGTCGTGAACGCGCGGATGCCGTACACGTACGGGGACGCACAGGTGCCGGTCGAGCTGGTCGACCTCGCGGTCGAGCTCGACGCGCCGCTCCCGTCACCGGCTGCTCCGCCGGCGGATGACGCGAGTCTCGGTGTGGCCGAACGGGTCACGGCACTGGTGTCGGACGGGGCGACGGTTCAGACGGGTATCGGTGCTATCCCCGATGCCGCGGTGGGCGGCCTCACCGGGCATCGTGGCCTCGGGCTGTGGACCGAGATGTTCTCGGACGGGCTGCTCGTGCTGGAAGGTGCCGGCGCCCTCGACCCGGACCGGCCGGTGACGTCGTCGTTCTGCGTCGGCTCGCCGGAGCTGTACACCCACGTGCACCACAACCCGCGGGTCCGGATGCTGCGCACCGAGAAGGTCAACGACCCGGCGCTCATCGCGGCCAACCCGGCGATGACGAGCATCAACACCGCCCTCGAGGTCGACCTCTACGGCCAGGCGAACGCGTCCCGGGTGGGGGGACGGGTCTACTCCGGCTACGGCGGGCAGACCGACTTCATCGTCGGGGCGCTGCACTCGCGTGGTGGGCGCGCCGTGCTCGCGCTGCGCAGCTGGCACCCGCGGGCCGACGTGTCGACGGTCGTGCCGGTGCTCGACGAGCCGGTCACGTCGTTCCAGCCCAGCGCCGTGGTGACCGAGAACGGCGTGGCCCACCTGTTCGGTGCGGACCAGGTGGCCCAGGCCGCGGCGCTGATCGACCGGGCCGCCCATCC
>JBOFLR010000735.1:0-2579 GCA_051657965.1 Dermatophilaceae bacterium | reverse complement strand
GGCCGATCCAGGCGCGGACCCGCGCCTCGTCGACCTCCTCGCCGAGCACCTCGCGGAACGCGTGCTGGTACGAGGCGACGATGAGCGGGATGGTGTCGGCGAGCGTGCCGTCGAGGTCGAACAGCACGACCGGCCAGGGCGGGGTCACAGCGACCAGTGTCGCCCGAACCCACAGCGCACATCGCGCCCGGGTGGTTCTGATGGCCGACGGTTGCCCGCGGATGACAAGGACTGGCAGCTTGATCGCGACGATCGGCGGCCCTCTGCGGGCGGCGCCAAGAGACGACACGGGCGCATCTCATCGACAACGTCCTGACGCAGATGGTCTGCACTGACCTGGTGGATCGGGAACGCGGCCGGCTCAGCATGACGCCCGCTCGATGGTCGTCTACGTTGAGACGTGCAGGGTCGGGTATGGATCGGGGAACCATATGGCGCGTAGACGGTCTTTCGTCGAGCACCTCATCGCGGAATCGCTGCGAGCACGCATAAGGAAGAAGCGCGCCCAGGAGCGGAGCCGGGCACGTGCCGCCCGGGAGGCGCAGGCTCAGGAGCGCGCCCGACAACGAGCCGCGGCAGCCGAAGAACGACGGGTTGCCGCAGCAGAACGTCAGCGAAGCCAGCTGGCTGAGAAAGCACGCCGGGCCGAGGATCGGGCCGTTTCAGCCGCGCGCCGCGAGCAGGAGCGAACAGCAAGCCAACAGCGACGCGATGTCGAGCGAGCCGTTGCCGACCAGCGCCAGCGAGAGAAGGCGGCCGAACGCGCCGCTGCGGCGGAGGCCGCCCGGCGACGCCGCGCCCACGCCGAACACGCTCGTGCAGAGCGCGAGCAAGCAAAGGTTCAGCGTGAGCGCGCGAAGACACGACTGCACCAGTCGGCCACGACGAAGACCGAGGAGGCAGCTCACCGTCTACGGCGCCTGGCCGGCATCCTCTACGACCGGCCACATCAACCACTCGTCTCTCCTCGGGCCCTCGAGGCTGCATTCAACCAGCACGGTCCCAACGAGTTTTGCGCACGGCTCCAGACGGCCCTATCCGCGTCGCCGCTCCCTCCTGATGTTCCCGCTCGGATCGATGTTCTGGACTACCGGCCCGAGGCCAGGGAACTCGTCATCGAGCGCGAGCTCTCCCCACTATCAATTATTCCGGTGGCGAAGGAGTACCGCGTCATCAAGCAGGAGCTCCGGGAGGTGCCGCACAAAGCCGCCGAGCGGCAGCACCTCTACGGTCAACTTTTAGCGAGAACAGCGCTCCGGACACTTGCAGAGGCATTCGCGGCGACGCCGAGCACGCTTGTCGGCGGCATCGTCCTCAGCGGTCGGGTCACGTCCGTGGACCGGGCCACTGGCAAACCCGTCACCCCGCACCTGCTCAGCGTTCAGTTCGCTCGAGACGCGTTCGAAGATCTCCGGCTCGACGCCCCCGAACTCGACCCCGAACTGTGTCTGCGTGCCCAGAACGCCCTGATCTCTCCGCACCCTCACGATCTCGTTCCGGTGAAACCGCTCCTGTATTACGACCTCGATAGGTATAAGACGATCGCAGAGTCCGAGCTCGCAGTCGACCTGGACAGCCGGCTCGACCTCCTGACGTTGTCAGCCACCGAGTTCGAGACGCTGATCCGCCAGCTCTTCGAGGCACGTGGACTGAAATCGTGGCAGACGCAGAGCTCAAGAGACGACGGAGTGGACGCTGTGGTGGTCAACGAGGACGTGGTTCTCGGGGGACTCGCGATCATCCAGGCCAAGCGGTACCGCAAGATCGTCCCCTACGAGGCCGTCACCGCACTCGCCGGCGTAATGCACCACAAGAACGCAGCCAAGGGAATACTGGTCACCACATCGTGGGTAGGCAACAAGAGTCGAGAATTCGCGAATGACAACGGCCGAATTCAGATCATCGAGGGCCGCGAGTTGAAGCACCTGCTTGCCGAATACTTGAATATGGACGTCCTCATCAGTCTTCCCGTCGTGCCCCGAGGCTGGGAACGTTCCCAAATCGCCTGACCGCCGGCCGCGGCTCCGCAGCGAGCACCCTGTCGCCGCCCGGTAGATTGAGGGGGATGACGACGAACGCACCTTCCACCGCCAAGCCTCTTCGCGATCTGGTGCACCCGTCCTGGGCGCAGGCCCTCACGCCGGTCGAGGGCACCGTCGCGCGGCTCGGCGAGTTCCTCCGTGCCGAGGTGGCCGCCGGTCGGGGCTATCTGCCCGGCGGGCCGTACGTGCTCCGCGCCTTTCAGCAGCCCCTGGACGACGTGCGCGTGCTCGTGGTCGGCCAGGACCCCTACCCCACTCCCGGCCACGCGATGGGCCTGTCGTTCTCGGTGGCGCCCGAGGTACGGCCGGTGCCGAAGAGCCTGGTCAACATCTTCCGCGAGCTGCACGACGACCTCGGCGTCGCGCCCCCCGCCACCGGCGACCTCACGCCGTGGGCCGACCGTGGCGTGCTGCTGCTCAACCGCGTGCTGACCGTCGCACCGCGGTCGCCGGCCAGCCACCGCGGCAAGGGCTGGGAGGACGTCACCGGCTGCGCCATCGACGCACTCGCCAGCCGAGGTGGTCCTCTTGTCGCGA
>JBOFLR010000734.1:0-3287 GCA_051657965.1 Dermatophilaceae bacterium | reverse complement strand
TCGAGGTCGACGGCGTCGGCTGGATCCCGGAGGAGCTGAGCGACGGCATCCGGTTCACGTCGTTCGGCACCGACCCCGCGATCGAGGTGCTCGTGCCCGACTCGTACGCGCCCGAGCCGCTCCTGCTCCCCGTGTTCGCACGAGCGGCGAAAGCATTGCCCCCCAACGGACTCCGCTGCCGCTGATGTCGTCGAGCCGCACGAGCCGGGACGGATCGTTTCACGAGATCCTCGTCGGTCTCGGTGACCGGGGCTCAGGGCCTCTGGTCGAGCGTCTGCGCCGGGCGCTGCGATCCGCGGTGGCGTCGGGACAGGTCCGGGCCGGCGAGCGCCTGCCGCCGTCTCGCACCCTCGCAGCCGACCTCGGGGTGTCGCGGTGGGTGGTCACCGAGGTGTACGAACAGCTCGTCGCCGAGGGCTACCTGAGTGCTCGAGTGGGGTCGGGGACGCGGGTCGCGGCATCCCTTACCGCCCCGCGACCCGGCTCGCTCGATGCCCACCTGTCGGGTGCGGATGCCGGGTCCTCGCCGGTGCTCGACCTGCGCCCCGGAGTGCCTGACCTGTCGTCGTTCCCCCGCTCGGCATGGCTGCGCTCGTACAGCACGGCGATGCGTTCGCTGTCCACGGCCGACCTCGGCTATCCGCCGCTCGAGGGACTACCACGGCTCCGTGACACCGTGGCCCGTTACGTGCACCGGGTCCGCGGCATCGACATCACCGCGCAGGACGTGGTCATCACCCGGGGCACCACCTCGGCGATGGCACTCCTCGCCCCCGCCCTGAGCCGGGGCGGCGTGCGGTCGCTCGCGACCGAGAACCCGGGCTGGCCGCGACTGCCGGAGATCGCCCGCCGACACGGCGTCGCCACACTGCCGGTGCGGGTCGACGGCGACGGCCTGGTCGTGGATGACCTTCCGGCCGCAGCCGATGCAGTGCTCACCTCGCCGGCTCACCAGTTCCCCCTCGGTGTCGCGATGTCGGCATCCCGGCGTCATGCACTCCTGCGGTGGGCTGCCGAGAGCGACGGCCTCATTCTCGAGGACGACTACGACGCCGAGTTCCGCTACGACCGCAGGCCGGTGCCGGCTGTGGCCGCGATGGACCCGAGCCGGGTGGTCTACCTCGGGTCGACGAGCAAGACGCTGGCGCCCGCGCTGCGGACCGGCTGGCTGGTCGCTCCCACGCCCGTGCGCGAGGCGGTGCTCACCGGTCTCGACGACAGCTCCGCGCCGTCGCCCCCACACCAGCTGGCTCTTGCCCTGATGATGGACGGCGGCGCATACGACCGGCACCTACGAACACGTCGCCGCATGTACCGCGAGCGGCGCGACGCACTGGTCGGTGCCCTCGGGTCGCTCCCCACCGGTTGCTCGGTCATCGGGGTGGCGGCAGGGCTGAACCTGGTGATCACGGTTCCCGACCACGGGGTGGAGAACCGCCTCGTCGCGCTCCTCGCGGCGAGGGGTGTCATGGTGACCGGGGTCGGGAGCTACGCCGATCCTCACGAGGACTTCGGTGTGGTGCTGAGCTACGCCGGCCTACCCACACGTGCAGCTCCCGTAGCGGCGGATGACGTGCGTGCGGCCTTGGCCGCGGCGCTGGGCGGTGTCGGTGGAGGATGACCGTCGGTGCCGGATGACGGTCGGCACTGGATGACGGTCGGGGGTCGTCGACGATGCAGGTCGTGGACCACGGGGCTGGACGACGCAGGTACCGCCGGCGGTCAGGTGGCTCGTCGGACGAACTGCGGCAGCCGCTGCAGGGCGTACGGGTAGGGAAGGTCGCGATCGCCGGCCTCGGTCAGCGCCGCCAGCTGGTGGTCGTCGAGAAGCCAGCCGGTGGCGCCGAGGCTGTCCATCAGCTGGTCCACGGTGCGCGCCCCCAGGATCGGCGCGGTCAGCCCCGGCTGCTGCAGCACCCACCGCAGGGCGACCTGGGCCGGGGTCCGACCGACGTGCGCGGCGACGGCGTCGAGGGCGTCGAGGACGTTCCATGTCCGCTCCGTGGACCGCCGTTCCCACTCGTCGTGCCCGACGCGTGCTCCGGGGATCGGCCCGGTCATCTCGCGCCGGTACCGGCCGGAGAGCCAGCCGGCCGCGAGCGGGCTCCAGGCCATCACCCCGAGACCTTCGTCGCGGCACAACGGAAGCAGCTCCAGCTCGGCGTCGCGGTCGAGCAGGTTGTAGAGCGGCTGGAGCGCGACGAACGGCTCCCATCCGTGCTGCCGAGCCAAGTCGATGGACCGCTGCAGCTGCCAGCCGGTGTAGTTGCTGGCTCCGACGAACCGGACCTTGCCCGAGGACACCAGGGCGTCGAAGGTCGACAGGGTCTCCTCGAACGGGGTGGCGTCATCGAATACGTGAGCCAGGTACAGGTCGATGTGGTCGGTGCCCAACCGTCGCAGGCTTGCCTCGACCGCCGCCATCATGTGCTTGCGCCCGGTGCCGCGCACCGGCTCACCGGGCCGGGCCTCGCCGTACACCTTCGTGACGACGACCAGCTCGTCCCGGTCGCGCTGGGCGAGCCACCGGCCGACGATCTCCTCGGAGGCCCCGGCGTTGTAGGTGTCGGCAGTGTCGATGAACGTCCCACCCGCGGCGGCGAACCGGTCGAGGATGCAGTGCGCGGTGGGCTCGTCGGTGGCTGCTCCGAAACTCATCGTGCCGAGGCACAGCTCGCTGACCTGCAATCCGGTTAGTCCGAGGAATCGCTTGTCCATGCCATCGACCCTAGGAACCGACGGGTCCGACGGGCGCGCCAATCGGTGAGCCGGATACCGGGCCAATCCGGATACCGGGTTGATAGAGCGCGCAATCGAAGGGAGGGGCCACCGCTCGATCGATGAGCACCGGCATGAGCGGTGCTGTGGGCCAGGCGTTCAACGCAGGCCGGTGCGGCGCTCCAGGGCGAGCGCGATGAGCTCGTCGACGAGCTCGGGGTAGGACAGGCCCGACGCGGCCCACATCCGGGGATACATCGAGTGCGGGGTGAAACCGGGCATGGTGTTCACCTCGTTGACGACCACCTCGCCGCTCTCGCGCACGAAGAAGTCGACCCGGGCCAGGCCCTCGCATCCGGCAGCCTCGAACGCCCGCACCGCCATCTCCCGGATGACGCTCGCGGTCTCGGCGGGCAGGTCGGCCGGACACTCCAGCCGCACGTCGCCATCCGCGAGGTACTTGGCCTCGAAGTCGTAGAACTCGTGACCTCGCACGACGATGCACTCGCCGACCTCGCTGGCACGCGTAGGAGCGAGCCCGCGCCCCTCGAGCACGCCGCACTCGATCT
>JBOFLR010000733.1:0-3112 GCA_051657965.1 Dermatophilaceae bacterium | reverse complement strand
TCTTCGAATGCGAGCGGTCGCCGACCGAACTCCTGTCGACACACGTCGCTCTGGGTGCCGCAGGTGGGCAGTCACCGACTGATCTCCTCCGTCGCGCCCCGGACCACCGCATGGTCCAACGCCTCGACCAGCCCGGTGTCGTCGGCCGTCTCGGTCATGATCAGCTGGCGGGCTCCTTCCGGAGCATGGATGACGCCTCCCGGACCACCGACTCGGGTCAGCAGGTCATAGCGGTCCGCGACAGCGACAATTCGAGTCGGCAGCGTAGTCGCGGCACCTGAGCGCAGTGAGTCGCGGTGCCCACGGATCGGTTCCAGGACGCCACCGAGGATGGTCAGGTCACCGAGCATCCGAGCCCCCGCGTCGGCGTAATCAGGGCTCGTGCGGGAGTCGGTGAGGTCGAGGCCGCGGACCAGGCGGGTCGGCAGACTGGTCTGGCCGATGTCGTGCAGCATGCCTGCCATCCGGGTGTCGGCCACCTGTTGTGGTCCCAGGCCGAGGTGCTCGGCCATGTGCCCACTGAGCGCGGCGACCCGGGCGCTGTGTCCGGCAAGATGCGGCACCTTGGCCTCCACCGCTGCGACTAGCACACCAAGCACGCGCTGCTGGCTCTGCAACTCCTCGGCATGCTGACGATAAGTCCAGTGAGCAACGAGGAGGGGTGCCAAAACCACCAATGCGGCGACGACGCCGAGACCAGCGGGCACCCAGAGCACAACGAGAATCAGAGCGATGACTCCATAGCCCAAGTACTCGCGCCCGACACCGGTGAGCAGCGCAGCCAACTGGAGGCGCATGGGCACGCCCTGAGCGACACGGACCATCCCTGCTAACAGGACGAAGTTGACCAGCACCAAGACGACATGAGCGAGCAATATCGGGATGGCGAGGCCCACAACTACGTCAGAAACATCGGCTAGTTCATCCGGATGAACCGTTCCACCAGATGCACGAAATGTCAAGCCAGCAAGGCAGGAGAACAGCGAGAACTGCGCGGAGTTAAAGACGCGACCACGCCAAGTCGTGCCCTGGAAGGAGCCGACGAGTGCGCCCACAAGTGCGACTGCTGTCGGCCCGGCCACCGCCTGAGCGGCGAGCAATACGATACTGGAGATTGCCTGCTGAACGCGGTCGCCCACCACAACACTGGGGTAGGCAACCGCGAGCAGCGCGAGTGCGACGATGGCGACGAGGTCCGCGTCAGCAGCGATGCTTTGAACATGCGTCGAAAAGGCCGCGATAAGAGCCGCTGCGAGAACGACGGCGGTCTGGTAGGCCGCGGCCGCGCCTATGACGCGCACCTCACGACCATTCTTAACCGCCACCTCGCAATACCTTGACTAGGGCTGTACTACTCAACCGCCCCAGGAGGTGCCGAGTTGGCCCGGTTTCGAGACCTTTGGCGACTCGGCTTGCGCTGCGCTCGGAACGAACACAGCGAGTAGCGTCATGAGCGCGATAGCGAGCAGGGTGCGCGTGCGGTTCATGAGGTTGTCCTTTCAGAGGGGTGTCAGCGAGGCTCGCCCGTCGGCGGCACCCCGCAGCGCCAAGTGTCCCATGTGCCATGATGGTCGACAATCAAACGCCGAACACTCACCTGAGCCGTCCTGCAGGGTCAGGGCCCACGGAAGGAGCGAACATGAGCAAGCGCGCCCGCAAGCGCCGCTCGCGCAAGAGCAGCAAGGCCAACCACGGCCGCCGCCCCAACGCCTGACCTCTATCCGGCCAGTCGACGGCGGTGGCCTTCGCGTCTGACGGCGGTGGCCTTGGCGTCGAAGCCGGGCTAGGCTCAGCCGCTTCGACTGGGTCCTCCGCTACCTTTAGCGTCCGGTCCTGGCAGGTGATGGCAACTTGATGCCGGGCGGCGGCAGCGGCTAGGTTCGCAACACTGTTCCGTTGTGGCGCGTACCTGGGGGGTGTATGGCAGTCGCCGAGATCGACCTCCGAGTCGGTCAACCCGACGAGATGCGCATCCACGTGGGCGCAAGCCCACTGATGAGCGTGACCACCTGCGTCTATCAGACGCTCGGCGCGGGTCGGCTCATGCCGCGGCGCGTCGTGGCGGCGGCGCACCGCCTCGCTCGGAATCTCGACCTCGAACCACTGCGGCCGCTGTTGGCGCCGACGGCTCGATCATTCGGCACACCACAGTTCCTCGTTCAGAGCAACGGGCCCGGGTTCGAGACCATGACCAGTGCGCTGGACCGCCTGCGCGACACTCCGACCGACACGATGCTCCAACAGATCGAGACCTACCGGACCCACACCGGGCGACGCGACGGCTTCGACGGGTGGTCAAAGCACCCGCGGCACCATCTGACGGCCTTCGTTGCGGCACTGTCCGAGTTCGAGCGTACGGTGTTCCGTCCCCTGGTTCCGCACTTCGAGGCCCGGCTGCGGACCCAGGTCGAGAACCTCGCGATCGCCACCGGCACCGGCCAAGGCCCGGGTCTGCTGTCGGCCGTTCATCCGTCGCTGACCAGGTCGGGCGATGTCCTCCGTTGGACGTTGGATGTGCGCACCGGCCCTCCCTCGGTTCGCTCGATGGTGATCTATCCGTTGGCCGCCAGCGCCGCGTGCGTTGTCTCCAGCACCGACAACGACGGTGTCGAACTGCGTGATTTGGAGGTCGGCCTCACCGTGCCGGCCCTCGCGATACGGGACCTGCCCACGGTCGAGGATCGTCATCCCCGCGACACCCCACTGGCGGCGGTGCTCGGACCGGCGCGGGCCGACGTCCTGACGGCGGTGTCGAGGTCCGAAGGACATTCCGCGACGACGCTCAGCGCCCAGCTCCGGCGACCGCCCAGCACCGTGTCGCACGACCTCGGCGTGCTGCGCAGTGCGGGCCTGGTCCAAACCGCGCGGGTTGGCCCGAACGTCCTCTACCGCACGACCATCGCCGGCCGCCGCATCCTCACCGCCTGGGACTGAGCCGGCATACCGGGCGTTGGGCCGGGCATCCTTCTGGATGCCTCGGAGCGTCCGCGGGGCGAAGCACCGGCCTGATCGCCGAGACCGTCGTCCAACTCAACGACAACGACGCCACCAAGCAGCGACGTGCGTGGACGGATGCTGTTCTTCATCCGGCTCGGGCACTACCGTGTCATGC
>JBOFLR010000732.1:0-2490 GCA_051657965.1 Dermatophilaceae bacterium | reverse complement strand
CGGTCCGGGCTCGGGCTGCTCGCGCTCCTGGTCTCGTGCGCGGCGTTCGGCACGGCCGGGCCGTTCGCGAAGGCCTTGATCGAGACCGGGTGGTCGCCCGGTGCGGTGGTGCTGCTGCGCGTCGCCGGTGCCGCCACCCTGCTGCTCCCGGCCGCGCTCTGGTCGGTGCGTGGCCGGTGGGCCGAGGTGGCCCGCGAGGCGCCATCCGCCATGGTGTACGGCCTGCTCGGTGTCGCCGCAGCCCAGTTCGGCTACTTCCAGGCCGTCGCCCGGCTCGAGGTCGGTGTCGCCCTGCTCGTCGAGTACCTCGGCATCGTGCTCGTCGTGCTCTGGGTGTGGGCCACCACCCGTCGTGCGCCGCGCCGCCTCACCGTGGCCGGCATCGTCACCGCGGTGGCCGGTCTCGTGCTCGTGCTCGACGTGGCCGGGCAGTCGACCCCGGATGCCGCCGGCGTCGGCTGGGGCCTGGTCGCGGCCGTCGGGCTCGCCGGCCACTACGTGCTCGCGGCACGCGACACCTGGATGCCGCCCCTCGCCTTCGCAACGGTCGGGCTCGCCTCGGGTGGTGCCGCGCTCGGCATCCTCGGTCTCACCGGCCTGGTACCGCTCACCGCCGGGTCGGGGCCGGTGGCCGTCGGGTCGGCGACCGTCCCGGCCTGGCTCGCCCTCGCCGAGCTCGTCGTCGTGGCGGCCGCCGTGGCGTACGTGCTCGGCATCCTCGGGGCGCGTCACCTCGGCTCGACCGTCGCGTCGTTCGTCGGGCTCACCGAGGTCCTGTTCGCCGTGCTCGTCGCCTGGCTGGTGCTCGGCGAGCTGCCCGGCCCGGTCCAGCTCGTCGGCGGGCTGGTGCTCCTGGTCGGTGTGGCCGTGGTGCGGCTCGGTGAGTCCCGCGGAGCCGAGCGGTCGTCATCCCCGTCGACGGCCGTCGACGTGCCGGCCCCGGTCGGCTGACCGAGCCGCCCCGCAGACATGTCGCTCGAGGCCGGTCACACCCCCGACGTGGGGCCGATCCGATTTCCACCCGCCCTCGCAGGTCGCCTACACTCCTGGCGTTGCCTCGGCGAGGGACGTCGCACCGGGCAGAGCCGCCCGGCCGCGCGAGACGCGCGGAATCCCAGACGAATCCGTGATCGACGGTGGCGGCGCGTCGACCCGGCGGGAGACGCACCGCGCGCGCCGATCGCCCGGTGCCGCGCCCCGCGCCGAGGACACCCCCCGTCAGCCAGTCGTCGTCGCCACTCCCAGGAGCCCACCGTGTCTGTCACCCGTCTCGTCGCCGAGGCCCGCACCCAGTTCGGCAAGGGCGCGGCCCGCCGCATCCGCCGCGACCACAAGATCCCCGCCGTGATGTACGGGCACGGCAGTGCACCGGTGCACATCACCCTTCCCGGCCACGACTCCATGCTGGCCCTGAAGAACTCCAACGCCCTGCTCACCATCGTGCTCGACGGCGCGGAGCAGCTCGCGCTCGCCAAGGACGTCCAGCGCGACCCGATCAAGCCGGTGATCGAGCACATCGACCTCGTCATCGTCAAGCGCGGCGAGAAGGTCACCGTCGACGTCCCGGTGCACGTCGAGGGCGACGCCGCACCCGAGACCGTCGTCACCACCGACAACACCACACTGCAGGTCGAGGTCGAGGCCACGGCGATCCCCGAGTCGCTCACCGTCTCGGTCGAGGGGCTCACCGCCGGCACCCAGGTGCTCGCCGGCCAGGTCCAGCTGCCCGACGGTGCCGTGCTCGTCACCGACGCCGACGCGCTGGTCGTCAACGTCAGCCAGCAGGTGTCCGCGGAAGCGCTCGAGGCCGACCTCGCCGACGCCGAGACCGAGGCGGGAGCCGACTCCGACGGTGGCGTGGCCGACGCCCCGGCCACGTCGGACGGGTCGGAGCAGTCCGAGCAGAGCTGACACGGCAGGCCTCCTCGCCCGCTGCCTCGCCCGCTGCCTCGGCCGCTGCCTCGGCTGCTCGCCGGGCCGCGACGAGATGGGGGCATACTCGGATGCCGTGAGCGACACCTCGCCCTGGCTCGTCGTCGGGCTCGGCAACCCCGGTCAGCGTTACGCGGGCAACCGGCACAACGTCGGCGCCATGGTGATCGCCGAGCTCGCGCGGCGGACGGGGTCGTCGTTGCGCACCCACAAGGCCCGGGCCGCCGCCGCGCAGGTGCGTCTCGGTGGCGGACCGGTACCCGGCCGGCCGGCGGTGCTCGCCGTGCCGGCGTCATATATGAACGAGTCGGGCGGGCCGGTGGCAGCACTGCTGCGCTTCTTCTCGGTGCCCGTCGAGCGGCTGGTCCTGGTGCACGACGAGCTCGACCTCGACGCCGGCGTGGTGCGGCTCAAGCGCGGTGGCGGTGAGGGCGGCCACAACGGGCTGCGATCGATCAGCGCCTCGCTCGGCACCAGGGACTACCACCGGGTGCGGGTCGGCATCGGCCGCCCGCCGGGCCGTCAGGACCCTGCCGACTTCGTGCTGCGGGACTTCTC
>JBOFLR010000731.1:0-3437 GCA_051657965.1 Dermatophilaceae bacterium | reverse complement strand
CTCCCGCCGGGTCAGCCACTCGCTCTGCTCGGCGATGATCGCCTCGGCGATCGCCTCCTTCGAGGAGAAGTGGAAGTACAGGGCGCCTTTGGTGATGCCGCTCTCGGCGACCATCTCGGCGACGGTCGCGACCTTGAAGCCGCGCCGCTCGATGACGACGGCCGCCCCACGGAGGGCGTTGCGCCGGGTGTCGATGGCGCGCTGCTGCTGTGGCACTTCTCGCTCCTTCGCCGGATGGATCCGGCCGCAGACCTGGGTACGTCACAGGACGCGGCCCGTCTCGGATCGCGTCGCGGACACGATACGCACCTCGCAGCCGGGGTTATGTCGCCTCCCGGTGCGGTCATGCGAGGCGGCCGGCTCACCGTCGGGGCGGGCCACCGATGCGGGCAGGCTCGGAACCAGCGAAAGGAGCTGCCCGTGACGCGCCCGATCCGTTGCCCGCACATCGCCTACCCCGCACCGCGCGAGAACCCGCTCCATCCACCGGAGTCGCTCGCCGGCCTGGGAGGCAGACCGGCGAAGGCTGTGCTCTGGGACGACTCAGAGGCGTGGATCATACTGTCTCACAGGCTTATTCGGCTGCTCCTCAAGGACCGGAGGCTCACGGCCGACCCGGCGGCACCGGGTTTCCCCATGATGACCGCCGCATCCAAGGTGCTCCGCGACGAACCACGCTCGGCCTCCTTCATCCGGATGGACGACCCGGAGCACAGCCGGCTGCGCGCGATGCTGAGTCCGCGCTTCCGGCCGGTGGATGCCGAGGCCATGCGCGGCGCCGTCGGGTCGATGGTCGACGCCCGGCTCGACGCACTGGACGGTCAGGACGAGGTAGACCTCGTCGAGTCTCTCGCTGCACCGCTGCCCGCCACCGTCATCGCGACGGTGCTCGGGATCGCCGAGCAAGACCGGTGGTTCTTCGAGGATCGCAGCGCCCGCCTCGTCGATCGGACCCGGACGATGGACGAGGTCCGCACGGCTCGCGCGGAGCTCGACGAGCTCCTTGATCGCGAGGTCGAGAAGCGGATCGCCGAACCCGCGGACGACCTCATCTCGGCAATCGTCCACGAGCAGCTGCTCACCGGCGCCATCGGGCGCGCGGACGTCGTGCCGATGTGCCGTCTCGTGCTCGTCGCCGGACACGGGACGACGGCGAGCCAGCTCTCGCTGAGCCTGATGTCGATGCTCGACGATCGCCGGGTCGGCGACACGGTCCGAGCGGATGGCCCGGGACTCGTCGGCGTCGTCGACGAGCTGCTGCGGTTCCACACCATCATCCAGAACGGTCTCACCCGCGCGGCCGTCGAGGACATCGAGCTCGAGGACTTAACGATCCGGGCGGGGGATGGCGTCGTCCTCGCCATCGGTGCGGCGAACCGCGACGCCGAGGTGTTCGCCGACCCCGACGTCGTCGCCACCGACCGGGACGCTCGCCGCCACCTCTCCTTCGGCCACGGCGGCCACCAGTGCCTGGGTCAGTGGCTCGCCAAGGTCGAGATCGAGGAGTGCCTACACCGCACGGCGACGCGCTTCCCCGATGCCCAGCTCGCCGTTCCCGTCACCGGGCTCTCCTTCCGACACGCGACGACGAGCTACGGGCTCGATGCCCTCCCCGTCCGACTCCGCCGTGCCGGACCCCGCCACCACTCTGCCTGACCGACGAAGGCCCACGATGTCGTACAACGCCGCTCTCACCGGACCCGTCAACCCGAGCCGCGAGGAGGGAGGGGTACTGCGCTACGTCCGCACCGACGACTTCGACTCCCTCGATTTCGGCAACACCTACTACGCCTACTCGTGGAACTTCCTCCGGTTGCTGGGTCGCACCGTCACGACCTTCGCCGCAGGTCCGGGGGAGCGTGGGCGCACCGTCGTCCCCGACCTCGCCGAGAATCTCGGGGCAAGCGACGACGGCGGTCGCACCTGGACCTACCGTCTGCGCACCGGCCTGCGTTTCGAGGACGGCGCGCCAGTCACTGCCGACGACGTCCGGTACGCCGTCGAGCGCAGCAACTACGGGCTCGATGTCCTCGGGGCCGGGCCGGTGTACCTGCGCCATCTTCTCGTCGGTGACTGGGCCGGTCCGTATGCCGACCCGGGCGGCCACGCCCCGGGGATCGAGGTCCCCGATGAGCGAACCGTCGTCTTTCACCTGCGCCGACCATTCGCCGCGTTCGACAAGGTGATGACCCTGCCGAGCTGTACACCCGTGCCGCGTCCGTCCGATACCGGTACCGGCTATGGTGCCCGACCGGTCGCCACCGGGCCCTTCCGCGTCGAGAGCTACGTGCCCGGGCTGCGTCTCGTGCTCGCGCCGAACCCGGAATGGGACCCGGCGACCGATCCCGTCCGGACCCGCACTGCCTCGCAGATCGACGTGCGCCTCGGCCTGAACCCGCTCGAGGTCGACGAGCTGCTGCTCGGCGGCGAGGCCGAGATCGACCTCGCGGGGTTCGGGCTGCAGCCCGAGTCGGTGCCGCGCGTCATCGACGACCCGAGCCGCCGCGACCTTCTGGACAACCCGCTCCAGGGCTTCACCTGGATCTACTGCCTCGCGAGCTCGGTGTCCCCCATGGATGACGTGCACGTGCGACGCGCCGTTCAGTACGCGACCGACAAGGCCGCGATGCAGGAGGCCTACGGCGGGCCGTTGTGCGGGGACATCGCGACGACCGTCCTACCGCCCACGATCGAGGGCCACGTCGACCGGGACCGCTACCCCGTCGGCCCGGGCGCGACAGGTGACCTCGTGGCGGCGCGCCGGGAGCTCGCGCTCGCCGGCCGACCCGACGGCTTCGCCACGAAGATCGCCGCCCGGACCGACCGCCGCAAGGAGTACCTCGCCGCCGAGGCGCTCTCGCGCGGTCTTGCCCGGGTCGGCATCCGCGCTCCGGTCGTCGGGTTCACGTCCGGTGGCTACTTCGAGCATCAGGCGGGCAGCCCGGAGTTCCTGCGCGAGCACGGCATCGGCATCGTCATGTTCGGGTGGGGCGCCGACTTTCCCGACGGTTACGGCTTCTTCCAGCAGCTCGTCGACGGCCGCGCCATCAAGCGCAAGGGCAACCAGAACATGGGCGAGCTCGATGACCCCGTCGTGAACGAGCTGGTCGAGGCGGGGGCGGAGTGCGTGAATCCCACTGAGCGTCAGAAGATCTGGAGCGAAGTGGATCGGCTCGTCATGGAGCACGCGGTCATCGTCCCCTACCTCTATCCGCGGTCGCTGCTCTATCGCGGGCCTCGAGCCACGAACGTCTACGTCGCCGGCAGCTTCGGGATGTACGACTACATGAGCTGCGGAGCGTGCCGCGGGGTCGTCGTCCTCGCCCGCAACGCCAACGTGGCGACCGGGCGGCCGGGCCACGACGACGCGGTCGAGGTCCGCGACCGGGTGGCGGCGATCGTGGGAGCGACCCCCGACGAGCTCGTCATCTGCTCGA
>JBOFLR010000730.1:0-3880 GCA_051657965.1 Dermatophilaceae bacterium | reverse complement strand
TCGTCGTGCTCGCCGGCGGCGAGGTCGTCGCCGACGGGCCGACCGCGGAGGTCGTGGTGGCCTCGCCGGCGTTCGCACCGCAAGTGGCCAAGGTGCTCGCCCCGCAGGAGTGGCTCACGGTCGCCCAGGTGCGGGCGGCCCTCGCGCAGGTGGCCGGATGACGCCCGCCTCACCCGGCCCGGACGCCGCGCCGCCGACCGGGGCGCCGCAGGCGCGGCTCACCACGCCTGCGCCCAGTCCTGGGCCCGAGCCCGGGCCCGGGCCTGGGCCTGGGCCTGGGCCTGGGCGACCTCGTGCCACGCCGGCCCGGCCGGTGCGGCCCCGGCTCGTGCGGCTCCGGCCGCGGTCGACGGCCGCGATCGCGCTGGTCAGTCTCGCCGGTCTCATCGCGTTCGGGTGGCCACTGCTCGCCGACCCCGGCTCCGGCCTGGCCCACAGCACCGACGCGCCGCTGGTGTTCGCGCTGGTGCTCCCGCTGCTGCTGGCGGTGGTGCTCGCCGAGATCAGCGAAGGGGGCATGGACGTCAAGACGGTGGCCATGCTCGGCGTGCTGTCGGCGGTGGGCGCCGCGCTGCGCCCGCTGGGTGCCGGAACCGCAGGTCTGGAGACGGTGTTCTTCCTGCTCGTGCTCGGCGGACGCGTCTTCGGCGCCGGCTTCGGGTTCGTGCTCGGGGCGACGACGCTGCTCGCCTCGGCGCTGCTCACCGGCGGGGTCGGGCCCTGGCTGCCGTTCCAGATGCTCGGTGCGGCCTGGGTCGGGTGGGGCGCAGGACTGCTCCCGCGAGCGCGGGGCCGGGCCGAGATCGCCCTGCTCGCGGGCTACGGCGCACTCGCCGGGTTGCTCTACGGGTTGGCGCTCAACCTGTCGTTCTGGCCCTTCGCGACCGGGCTGGCCGGCGAGCTGTCGTTCGTGCCCGGTGCGCCGGTGGCCGACAACCTCCGGCGCTTCCTGGTGTTCTCGCTCGCGACCAGTCTGGGCTGGGATCTCGGCCGCGCGCTGACCAACGCCGTGTTGATCTCGGTCACCGGGCGTGCGGTGCTCGGCGCGCTGCGACGTGCTGCACGGCGGGCGGCGTTCGACGAGCCCGTCACGTTCGTGCCCACGGCATCCGAGCCGGTGCCGTCCACGTCCGCGACGGAGGCGTCACCACTCAGGCCAGATGCCCCAGCGGCAGCGGGCCGTGCTCCTTGATCGCGCGGATCGAGACGTGACTGCGGGCATCGCTGACGCCGTCCAGCGGGAGGAGCCGGTGGAGGAGGAAGTGCTCGTATCGGCGCAGGTCGGGAACGACGACCTGGAGCAGGAAGTCGGCCATCCCGGAGACCATGTGGCACGCGACGACCTCCGGCATCGCGAGGAACGCGTCCTGCAGCTGTGAGCTCATCGTCTCGCGGTGGTGGTTGGCTGCGCTCACCTCGACGAAGACCGTGAGCCCCAGGCCGACCTGCTCCTGGTCGACGATGGCGCACCACGGCCTCTTGTCGCCCTAATCGGTCATCGGATGTCCGCACAGTGCTGCGATCGTGTGGGCCATGAACCCGCATCGCTACCAGGCGGTCGCTCGGTCAGCCGTGGCACTACTCGCCTCCTACGTCGAACGGACTGCGCGCGGCGACGGGCCGGCGGTGTCGCGTCGTCCACGGGATGAGGTGACGCGCCGGCTCGACCTGGCTGGCGTCATCCGCGACGGTGGGCTCGCCGACCACGCGCTGGGTACCTGGCTGAGCGCGTACCTGGAACACGGCGTCCACCTCCACCACCCTCGGCAGATGTGTCACCAGGTCGCCGTGCCAGGAGTGGGTGCAGCGCTCGCCGACCTCGTGCATGGAGTCGTCAACCAGCCCATGTCGGTCTACGAGATGGGAGGCGGAGCCGCCTCCGCAGAGCTCGCGGTGCTGGAGTGGATGACGGCGCGCGCCGGATGGTCACCCGAGACGGCAGGAGGTGTCCTGACCCACGGTGGCTCACTCGCCAACCTCACCGCGCTACTCGCAGCCCGAGCCCGGGCCGCGCCCGATGCCTGGCGTGCCGGGACGCCGCGCGATCTCGTGCTGCTGGCCGCGCCGGCCGCGCACTACTGCGTGGCGAAGGCGGCAGGGATCATGGGACTCGGCACGGCCGGCGTCGTGGCGCTCGACGTCGATCATCTCGGCCGTGTACGCCCCGACAGCGTCGAGGCCGCGCTGGCTCGGGTAGCGGCCGAGGGCCGCCGACCGATGGCGGTGGTGGCGTCTGCCTGCGCCACGGCCACCGGGCTGCACGACGACCTGCGGTGGATCGGCGAGATCTGTCGACGCCACGACGTGTGGTTCCACGTCGATGGCGCACACGGCGCCTCGGCGCTGCTCTCGCCCCGACATCGAGCGCGGCTCGACGGCGTCGAGCTCGCCGACTCCCTGGTCTGGGACGCCCACAAGATGCTGCGGTCCACGTCGTTGTGCGCCGCCGTGCTGGTGCGCCGCGCCGAGACCCTCGCGACGGCCTTCCACCAGCAAGCGTCCTACCTGGAGCTGACGAATCCTCGCGGCGACGACGTGATCGGTCTCCAGGTGGAGACCACAAAGGCCGAGCTCGGGCTGAAGATCCTGCTCACCCTCGCCGTCGAGGGAGAAGCGGGTCTGCGGGCCTACGTCGAGCGGCAATACGCCATGGCGCAGACGCTGTGGCAGCTCGTGCAGGCACGGCCGGGCTACGCCGCGCCGTACCGCCCGGAGAGCAACATCGTGTGCTTCCGGTACGGCGGGCCCGACACCGACCAGGACGCGATCCGAGCGGTGCTGCTCGCCGACGGTCGGTTCCACATCGGCGCCGCCGACGTGTCCGGGGCGCGCCATCTTCGGGTCGTCGTCATGTCGCCCGCTACCACTGCCGACGATCTCTCCGCGCTGCTCGACGCGGTCGAGGACGCCGCCGGCCGGCATCCGCACCGGGCGCTCCCCGCATGTCGATGACCCGTCCTCGTGCGGCGGGAGTTGACAAGCAGCGGCCGAGGTCTGGGCCCCACGCACTGGTTGGCAGAATCGGTGCCATGACCCCTGTGGAGCTGGACCGGGATGCCGCGTGGTTGAGCCGGGAGGAGCTGGACTCGGCGCGGGCCCGGCTGCCGATCCTGTACGTCGACTGCCTGCCGGTGCGGGTCGACGATCGGGGGTCGGTCACCGCGGTGGGCGTGCTGCTCCGGCTCGACGAGGAGGGCCGGGTGAGCCGCGAGCTGGTGTCGGGGCGGGTGCTGCACCACGAGCGGGTACGCGACGCCGTGCTGCGGCACCTCGAGAAGGACCTCGGACCGATGGCGCTGCCGCGGGTCCCGGCCAGCCCCCAGCCGTTCACCGTGGCCGAGTACTTCCCGACGCCGGGAGTGACACCGTTCCACGACCCGCGGCAGCACGCGGTGTCCCTGGCGTTCGTGGTGCCGGTCGACGGTGACTGCGCGCCGCAGCACGACGCACTCGACCTCACCTGGCTCACCCCGGACCAGGCGCTCGACCCGGCGGTACAGGCCGAGATGGACCGCGGCCACGGCGTGCTGCTCCGGATGGCGCTCGCGCACCTCGGCCACCCGGTCTGAGCTGCGTCCTGGACGATGCCGCCGCCTCGCGGCCCTTCATGCCCGACCTGCCTCCGAGCCGCTCGCTCAGGCGGAACGGGTGGCGAGGATGCCGCCGTCCACGGGGATCAGCGCACCGTGCACGTAGCCCGCTCGGTCGGACACGACCCAGGCCACAGCGGCCGCGACCTCGTCGGGCCGTCCGGGGCGCCCGGCCGGCGTGCCGGCCGTCATCCGGACGACCACCTCGTCGGCCCCGTCGTTGACCGGCGTCCGCGTCGCGCCCGGCGCGATGGTGTTGACCCGGATGCCGGACGGCCCGAACTCCGCCG
>JBOFLR010000729.1:0-2397 GCA_051657965.1 Dermatophilaceae bacterium | reverse complement strand
TTCGAGCGCGCCACCCGGGCCTGGGCCGCGTACTGCGTCGATGAGGGCGACTGTCCGCTCGGCGACTCGGTCGAGCAGGTGATGAGCGGGCTGCGCACCTTCCTCCGCTCGGTCGACGCCACCCCGCTCGCCCGCACCGGCGACACGGCCGTCCCGCGGCTCACCGAGGGCTGGGCGTCGATCGGTATCGCCCAGGCGATGTACGACCAGGGCAAGTGGCGCTTCCTCGTCGACGCCATGACCGACGCGGTCGGGGGTGACGGTGAGGCGCTGCTGCAGCTGGCCAACGAGTACGCGCAGCGCGACCCCGGTGGCACGTACTCGGGCAACCTGCTCGAGGTCTTCAGCGCGGTGAACTGTCTCGACCAGTCCGCGTCGGCCGATCTCGACGCTCGCGTGGCGTTCGCCCAGCGGGCGTCCCAAGAGGCGCCCACGTGGGGGCCATTCCTCGCCTGGGGCTCGCTGACCTGCGGGGTCTGGCCGATCGACGCCACCGGCAAGGCCCGCACCATTGCGGCCGCAGGCGCTGCACCGATCGTCGTCATCGGCACCACGCGCGACCCGGCCACGCCGTACGAGTGGTCGGTGCGGCTGCGCGACCAGCTCGCCGCGGCGTCGCTCATCACCTTCGACGGCGACGGCCACACCGCTTACACCCGCTCCAACGAGTGTGTCGACGACGCCGTCGACACGTTCTATCTCGAGGGCACGGTCCCGCGCGACGGTCTGCGCTGCTGACCCTTCACGGCGGCCGGATGACGCTGCTCGCGGTCACGGAGGCCGGATGACGCTGCCCTCGGTCACGGAGGCCGGATAACCTCCTCGACACCCAGGCTTCTCGGGGGCCGGCCGCGCGCGAAACGCGAGCTTCCGCCTCGTCACCGTGATGGCGCGGAAGTCCTGCGGCGACGTGGATGCATCCCGGCCGGTCGCGAGTCCCAGGTCGTCGCTGGGACGACGCCGAGGTTCCTGGCTCTCGACCGGCGTCCCGCGCCGTGCCCCCCGCCGGATTCGCGGAGCGCGCGACGCCGTCCGTATACTCGTGCGGCGTGCCCGGCCGTGCCGGGTACCCGCCGCCTTAGCTCAGTCGGCCAGAGCGATTCACTCGTAATGAATAGGTCGTGGGTTCGATTCCCACAGGCGGCTCCACCACGCCACCGGCTCGCACCGGGCGCAATTCCCCTGTAGGACAGGTAAATTCCGCACGCACGCTGGCGGTGACCCGGACCGGCAGGCTGGCCCGACGGGCCGCTACAGAGGACGGTGGGCATCCAACTGAGCATCTAGAGGCCCCGACAGCGCCCCAGAGATCGGTGTCGTCCGACACCCGTCTCAGCCCTCGGCGACGGCGGCCATCTTGCTCATCCCGGCGCGGGCGATCTTCTCCAGCTCGGCGCCGGCGATTGGCTGGAGCCCCACTGTGGTGAACGACACGACGTTGTGGCCCACCGCAACGACGGCAAGGTCGGCGGTGACTGTGATGCCGCTTGTCTCGAATGTCATCCGCATCGCCAGGGTCTGCTCACCCAGGTTCGGGAAGGACAGGCCCGAGATGGTCACCGGGATTCGGTCAGCGCCATCCACCAGCGTCATCTTGGAGCACTTGGTCAAGGCGGCAGCGATTTCCTCGACCTTCTTCGACTGCCGCTCAGTTCCGTAGGAGGCGATCTCCTGACTCAGCTCCGTGCCAAGGTCACCCCCGCTGGTGAAGGTCACCGCCGCCTCAGCGGCCGCCGCCTCCGAGGACTTATCACCGAACGTGTCGAACAGCTTCTGGCACGAAGCCGGCTCGATGACGCTCTCATCCTCGCCGCTGTCGTCGTTCGCCTTCGAGGCCCACCCGGTGGGCAGATCTCCCACAGCGAGTAGAGCTTGCTTGATCTTGGCCGCATCTAACTGATCCCCCGAGCCAGCTGGGCGGTCAGGCTGGTTGGTGGTGCCGCCGGCCGGAGAGGCGCTTCCCACCGTCACGGCACGCTCGGGCGCATCGCCGCACCCGGCGAGCATCGTTGACGCGAGCAACGCCGACACCGCAACGCGAACACATCTCATCAGCACGTTAACCACTCCCCAGGATTGAGCCACGTTGAGGCTCCGGCTTCTACTCGCCGTGAGCCGCGGCGGCGTTGACCCTAGTTGCGAGTGCGCGGTCCTGTCCTCGGAATGGCGTGATCGGCATTGCCTTCCTCGCGGCCGAAGATGTCGTCCATCACCTCGGCTCCCTTCTCCACCACGGGCCGAATCTGGTGGCGGTAGACGAGCTCGGTGACGGACGTCCCGGAGTGGCCGACCAGGCGCGAGATGTCCTCGATCGGGACACCAGCGTCCGACAGCAACGACACGAACGAGTGCCGCAGCTCGCGCGGCGTCCACTCCTCGGGCTCGATCCCTTCGACC
>JBOFLR010000728.1:0-3153 GCA_051657965.1 Dermatophilaceae bacterium | reverse complement strand
GCCGCGTCGGTGGCCGGGGCCCTGCTCGCCCCGCGGATCGGCACCAAGGTGGTCGTCACCACCGGCCTGGTGCTGTTCGGGGGGTCGTTCCTCTGGGTCGCGACGCTCAGCGCGGACTCGTCGTACGCCACGCAGATCGTGCCGCAGATGGTGATCATGGGGCTGGGCATGGGCCTGATCAGCACCCCGGCGACCGAGTCGATCCTCCTCGTGCTGCCCCCGGCCCGCGCCGGGGTCGGGTCGGCCGTGAACGACGCGACCCGCGAGCTCGGCGGCACGCTGGGCGTGGCCGTGGTCGGGTCGGTGTTCTCCAGCGTCTACGGTGCCGCGCTGGCGTCGGGCGCGTTCGGCGCCGTCGACTCCGGCCTGCTCGCCCGCGCCGAGGAGTCGGTGGGGGTCGCACGTGGGATCGCCACCGCACAGCCTGCGCTCGAGACCGCGTTCCGCGACGCCTTCATGTCGGGGCTGCAGAGCGCGAGCCTGATGGTCGGTGCGGTATGCCTGGCCGGCGCGGTCGTGGCGGTGTTCACCCTCCCCGGCCGCCTCACGCCGATGCCGGATGACGACGCGGCACCGGATGACGGTGCGGTGCCGGATGACGCAACCGTCGGATCGGCGCCGGATGGAGCCGCCGCCGTGACCTCCGCGCCGGCCGTCGTCGGTGCCTGACTGACCTCGTCAACCGTAGCGGCAACGACGACGATTTGTGCCCTGAGTTCTGGCTACACTGCATGTGTGACTGCCGTGCCCCTTGGCGATGCGCGAGACCGGCTCTCCGAGTACGTGTCGGAGGTCGAGCGCACCCATCGACGCGTGACCATCACTCGTCACGGCCACCCGGCCGCAGTCCTCATCTCCGCTGACGACCTGGCCGCTATCGAGGAGACTCTGGAAATTCTCGGAACGCCTGGTGCTGCCGACGCCATCACCGAGGGCCTCACGGACGCCGCCGCAGGCCGGTTCGCCGACAACGACGCGCTCAAGTCCCGTTACGGGATCGGCTGAGTGCAGGAGCGGTACTCCATCCGCGTCACGGCTCGAGCCGAACGTGATCTGCAGCGGCTACCGGAGAAGATCGCCACGGCGTGCCTCGAGTTCGTCTTCGGGCCCCTCGGCGACAACCCGCAGCGGGTGGGCAGGCCGCTGCGCGGCGAGCTCAGCGGCCTGCACTCTGCTCGCCGAGGTGACTACAGGGTGATCTACGGCATCGATGGAGACGCCCACACGGTGGAGGTCGTGCACATCGACCGACGGAGCGACGTCTATCGGCGATGAGGACGGCGTCGGGCGCGTTCGGTGCCGGTCGACTCCGACCTGCTCGCCCGTGCGGAGGAGCCGGTGGGGGTGGCGCGTGGGCGTGTCCACCGCGCAGCCCGGGCTCAAGGCCGCGTTCCGCGAGGCCCTTCATGTCGGGGCCTGCAGAGCGCGAGGCTCATGGGGGGCGCGGCGTGCCTGGCCGGGACCGGGCTCGTCACGAGCGCGGCGCGTGTCATCCGTCGAGGTGCTCCCGCAGGACCGCCGCCTCGGCGCGCAGGCGTGCCGCGTCATCCGGCCGCCCGGCGGTGACGAGCGACGCAGCGGCATCCTCGCGTTCGGCCACCTCGGCCAGAACGATCGCCCGCACGTCGCTCTCGGTGAGCGCGCGGCGTGGCACGTCGGCCGCGCCCACCCCGGCCGCCGACTGCTCGGCCGCGCCGGCTCGTGGCACGGTGTCGACCGGCACGGCCTCGGCGTTGCCCACCGCCGACAGCGCGGAGCGAAGGGCCGTGAGAGCGACCCGGTCACGGGTGCGCAGGGCTACCGGAACCGCGGCCGAAAGCCGCTCGCGCAGCGGCTCGCTCATCGCCAGGCCGTCGCGAACAGGACGACAGGCAAGGTCAACACGACGGCAGCGTAGGCGTATCCGAGCACGGACAGCCAGGGGTTTGCCGCGGCGGCGAGCAGCCGCAGTCGCTGCCCGGCCGCCTCGATGCCGCTCACGCCGCCCGCTCCGGCCGCACTGCCCGCACCGCCGGCACTGCCCGCACGGCCTGGCCCGTCGTCGAGGTTGCGCGCCTCGGCCAGGGCGACCAGGGCGCGGGCGGTCGCGATCTCGCCCACGTGGCGCGCCGCCACCCGGTCGGCGAGCGCCTCGACGAGCAGGCGCACCTCGGCCAGCGCCGCCTCGGAGCGCACGACCGGCGGCACCGCCTCGTGCACGACGGAGAAGAACTCCAGCAGTAGGTCGTGCCGGGCCCGCAGGTGCGCCCCCTCGTGGGCGACCACGGCCTCGACCTCGGCGTCGTCGAGAGTCTCCAAGATGCCGTCGGAGACCACGACTCGTCCGCGCCGCCCCGGGATGCAGTACGCCGTGAGCGTCGGATGACGGAGCACGCGCAGGCGGTCGTCGCTGCGCCGGGCGACCACGTCGACCAGCTCCCGATGGCGGGCTCGCACCGCACGCAACCGGGTGCCGACCCGGTGGCCCGACACCAGCAGCCGACCGAGGACGACCAGGCTGACCGGGGCGGTGACCGCGAGCTCCGCGATCGCCCCTCGCGGGTTCGGCGTGCTGGCGAGCGCGATCCCGGATGCCGGGGCGGCCGCCAGCGCCGCGGCCACGCCGGCCACGGTGACCGACTGCCACGCGACGAGCGCCGCCCGCGGTGCGTGCCGGAACCGGGTGCGCGGCGCCATGACGCGCGGCGCACCGGCGGCCAGGAGAACGGCGAGCGCCGCGAGGGCGAGGCCGTTCACTGTCCGCGGCTCCCGCGGCTCCCGCGGCTCCCGCGGCTCCGGCGTGGCTGCTCGGGCCGACCGTGCCGCGTCACCGCCCCTGGCGCCGACCGCGCCCGCCCGCGCGGGCCTCCACCTCGGCGAGGACGGCCTTGAGGTCGTCGAGCTCGGCGCTGCTGGCACCGTCGAGGAAGTGCAGCATCGCGGCCCGCCGGTCGGTGAGCGCCATCGCGTCCATGGTCTGCCGCATGGTTTGCGCCGTGAGCTCCTCCCGGGTGCCGGCGGGCTGGTAGCGCCACGCCCGGCCGTCGCGCTCGCGAGTCACCAGGCCCTTCTTCGCGAGCCGGTCGAGCACGGTGAGCACGGTCGTGTAGGCGATCTCGCGGGCTCCGGAGAGGATGTCGTACACCTCGCGGACCGTCGCCCCACGGGGAGCAG
>JBOFLR010000727.1:0-2001 GCA_051657965.1 Dermatophilaceae bacterium | reverse complement strand
GACCGTCCGAGTCGCGCTGCCAGGCGGTCGGGTCGAGCGCTCCGCACGGAGCGGATCCAGTGGAGAGCAGTGCCGAGGCGCGTCACCACGGCGCGGCGAGCCAGCCTTGGCGGATCGCATCCCGTCCTGGGGAGAAGGGCGCCGTCACAGTCGTCGACGGCTTCGTCGGGGTGGTCTCGGAGAGCGGCGGATGGCGTGTGGCTGAGTACCGCGGGCCGACTACGCGGGGCCGCCGGATGTGCGCTTCCGACTGATCAGGCCGACGGCGAGCATGAGATACCCGACGAACGGCAGAAGGAAGAGAACCACGAACCACCACAGGGGTCTGAGGCCGAGCCACGGCCGTGTCCACGAGCCGGAGGCACGCCTGCCGTGCCATGCGATCGCCAGCCCGAGCACGAAGAAGATCGACGCGCTGACCCAGTTGACGGAGAAGTTCGCGCCTTCGATCTCCACCTCGGAAGGCTACGTGCATGCGATAGCGACGCCCCCGGATCCGCTCGATGCGGGTCTCGCCATGAACCACCCCGCCGCCCCGATGGCCGCAGCGAGACGCTGCCGTTCTGCGCGCCGAGGTGCTCAGCTGGCGGTGTTGAGCCGCCGGACGACGAGCTGGTTGATGCTGATCTTCTCCTCGGCGGCTTCGATGGCCAGGCGGCGGTGGAGGGCCTCGCCGACTCGGAGGTTGAACTTGCCCGAGTAGGTGCGCTCGGCGAGCGGGTGGGGGATGGGCTCACCGTGGGAGGCCATGTCCTGGACGATCTCGGCGATCAGGTTCTCGAGACCGGTCAGGGCGTCGATCTGGGTGGCCGCCAGCCAGGACAGGGACGGGAACTCGAGGCAGGTGGCGACGAACTCCTGATCATCGACGGACCAGGTGACGCGGTAGGTGTAGTGGGAGATGTCAGCGGTCGGGACGGTCTGCATCAGTCGGCCTCCTTCTTCTCGATCGCGGTGAGAACCTGCCGCACCTGATACGGCTTCGCCTTGCCCTGGTCGTTCTGGATGTTCACGCGCGGGTCGCCCGGCCACGGGGTGCGGAACACGGCGTGGGATCCACCAGTGGTACGCGGTGGGCCGAAGTAGTGCTCGCAGACTCTGTGGAGATCGGCGTATCGGACGTTCTTCGGGTTGAGCTTCATGGCGGCAAGGGCCTTCGCGATAGACGCCACCCTACGATGGTACTACCTGCGGTACCACGCGCAGAGGAGGCGCGGCGTCATCCGCCGTCCCGCGCCGTCGACGACGTCAGGCGGCGGAGCGGCGGGCGTGGCCGGGCGTCATCCCCGTGACCCGGCGGAAGGCCCGGCTGAAGGCGGCCTCGGACCCGTAGCCCAGTGCCGAGGCGACGGCGGCCACCGACGACCCGCCGACGAGCAGCTCCCGCGCCCGGCGCATGCGCGCGGCTACGACGTACGTCATCGGCGGCACCCCGACGACCGACGTGAACCGGGCGGCGAACGACGAGCGTGACATCGCCGCCACGCCGGCGAGGGTGGCGAGCGTCCACGGGTGGCCGGGGTCGTGGTGCACCGCTACGACGGCCGGCCCGAGGCGGGGGTCGCGCAGCGCGGCGAGCCAGCCCTGCGCGGAGTCCGGCTCGTCGGCGAGCCAGGCGCGCACCGTCTCGATGACGAGCACGTCGGCGAGCCGGGTCGCCACGGCGTCGCCGCCTGGCCGCGGCACGCGCAGCTCCTCCGCGAGCAGCGGCACGAGCGAGGCCATCACCGGGTGCCGCGCCGAGTCGACCCGCACGACCGGGGGCAGCACGGCCAGCAGGTCATGCACGGCGGGGGAGTCGAACGCGACTACGCCGCAGAGCATCGCGAGGAGCTCGGGGTCGTCGGGCCCACCGAAGGTCATCAGGGAGAACGCGTCTCCGAGCATCGTCTGCGGCAGCTCGTCGGCGCGCCCCAGGGCCCGGGCGCCCGGCGAGGTCGAGACGCGGTGCCCGAGGCCCCGCGGCACCAGGGCGAGCTGCCCGGCATCCAGCCTCACCAC
>JBOFLR010000726.1:0-2136 GCA_051657965.1 Dermatophilaceae bacterium | reverse complement strand
TTGGAGATGCCCAGCTGCTCGGCGATGTCGCGCACCGACGTGCCGCTGTAGCCACGCTCGGCGAACAACCGCGCCGCGACCGCGAGGATGCGCTGCCGCATCGGGCCGCTGTCCACCGGTCGTCGTGCCACGGGCACATCGTAGAGCTCTCCCAGGCGGCGCCGAGCCGGATGCCGGAGCGGGTCGCGGGGGTACGGGAGCGGGTCGCGGGGGTGCGGTCGTGAACCGGGTGCGTCAGGTGCTGCCCAAGATCCTGCCGGCGCTGCTGCTCGGCCTGGTCGGCATGGTTCTCGGCCCGGTGCTGCTGGGGTCGCTCGGCCTGTCCGGGACAGCGGCCGCCGTGGTCGCGATCCTGGTCTCCGTCGGCATCCCTCTGGTGGGGGCGGTCTTCATCCTGCTGCGGCTCCGTCGGCGGATGCGCCGGCGAGCCGCCGACGATGCCGAATCCCCCTCTGCCGGAACGGGGGCAGCGATGCCACGACCTGCCCGGACCGCCGCAGACGGGAGCGCCATCCCGCTCGACGGTGTCTGGAACGTGACCATCGCCACCCCGATCGGGGCTCAGGACGGCGTCTTCGACCTGGTCGTCGACGGATCGTCGGTGACCGGTACGGCCGACGTGCTCGGCGGCTCGGTCCCGATCACCGACGGCTCCGTCAGTGGCGACGGTGGCCGGTTCACCATCACCGTGACCAGCCCGGTGACGCTCGACCTGAGGTTCCACGTCGTCGCCACGGGCGATGCCCTGGACGGCACCGTGGAGGCAGGCCCCATGGGCACACGCGAGGTCGAAGGCCGACGGGCCTGAGAGGCCCGGCGACGGCGGTGCCGCGACCGGCAGTTCCCTCACCGGCAGCACTGAAGGAGAACGACCATGGAACCCACCCACCCTGCTCCGACCTTCGATCATGAGCTCGCCGCGATGCTGGCCGGCGTGGAGCTGCCCACGACGGTCACCGCGGAGATGCTGCCGTTCCTCCGGCAGGGTCTGCCCGGCGGCGCCCCGCTCGAGGAGCTGCTCGACACCTGGGACCTGGACAGTCGGGACATCGTCATCCCGGGACACCTCGGTGACGAGATCGTCGTCAGCGTGATTCAACCCCGTGATCTGGTCGGAGTCGGGCCGGGCATCGTCTACGCCCACGGCGGCGGCATGGTGGTCGGCGACCGGTTCGGGCAGCTCGGTCTCGTGGTGCCCTGGTCGACCGAGCATCGGGCGGCCCTGGTGACGGTCGAATACCGGCTCGCGCCGGAGTTCCCCGATTCGTACCCGGTGGAGGACGTGTTCGCGGGCCTCGCGTGGACTCTCGACCATGCGGCGGAGCTGCGGATCGACCCCGAACGGCTGCTGCTCGCCGGCGTCAGCGCCGGTGGAGGCCTGGTCGCCGGCACGGCCCTGCTGGCCCGCGAGCGTGGGCTGCCGCGGGTAGCCGGTCAGCTGCTCATGGGGCCGATGCTCGACGACCGGGATGCCACGGTGTCGACCCACCAGTACGAGCGGCTGGGTACGTGGACCCGCGGTCTCAACGCGTTCGGCTGGACCGCACTGCTCGGCGACCGGCGCGGCACCGACGACGTGTCCGAGTTCGCCGCTCCTGCGCGGGCGACGGATCTGTCCGGCCTTCCGCCCGCCTACATCGACGTCGGCTCGGCCGAGGTCTTCCGCGACGAGGCGGTCGCCTATGCCGAGGCCATCTGGCAGGCCGGCGGCTCGGCGGAGCTGCATGTCTGGTCCGGTGGGTTCCACGGCTTCGAGGGCTTCGCGCCGCAGACCGCCGTCGCGCAGGCCTCGCTGGCGGCGCGGCAGAGCTGGGTGGGACGGGTGCTCGGAACCCGCACCGGGACGGCATCGGCCGGCCCGATGGGTCGGCAGGAGGTCGCCGGTGAACGTGCCTGAGCCGACCGGCCCCACGCCGGTGAGGCGGGCGCCGGGCGCGACGAACCGCTGGGCGGCATCCTGGATCTGGGACCGTCGCGGCCTGGGCGCCGGTGAGCGACAGGTGATCGCGGCGCGGCGCGTCGTCGAGCTCGAGACCGTGCCGGCCTCCGCCCCGGGCCGCATCTTCGCCGAGGCGCGTTACGTGCTGTACGTGAACGGTGTCGAGGCGCGACGCGGGCCAGGGCGGGCCAACCCCC
>JBOFLR010000725.1:0-1533 GCA_051657965.1 Dermatophilaceae bacterium | reverse complement strand
GCATCGCCGTCCCGAACAAGGGCTCGCTCGCCGAGCCCGCTGCCGCCATGCTGCGCGAGGCCGGCTACCGCACCCGGCGCGACGCCAAGGAGCTCGTCGTGGCCGACCCCGACAACGCGGTCGAGCTGTTCTACCTGCGTCCGCGCGACATCGCGGTCTACGTCGGCTCGGGCACCGTCGACTGCGGTGTCACCGGCCGGGACCTGCTGCTCGACTCCGGCTCAGCGGCCGTGGAGGTGATGGGGCTGGGGTTCGGCGGGTCGACGTTCCGGTTCGCGGCCCGGGCCGGCACGGCATCCGCGGTCTCCGATATCGCCGGGCGTCGGGTCGCCACGAGCTACCCCGGCCTGGTCGAGAAGCACCTCGCCGGCCTCGGTGTCGTGGCCGAGGTCGTGCGGCTCGACGGTGCGGTCGAGACGGCCGTCACGCTGGGCGTCGCCGACGTCGTGGCCGATGTCGTCGAGACCGGTGGCACGCTGCGCTCGCAGGGGCTCGAGGTGTTCGGCGAGCCGATCCTGCGCAGTGAGGCGGTGCTGGTGCGCCGCGAGGGCAGCGAGGAGACCGCCGGTATCGAGGTGCTGCGCCGCCGGCTGCTCGGCGTCATCACCGCACGGCACTACGTGATGCTCGACTACGACGTGCCGGTCGCCCTGGTCGACGCCGCCTGCGCGATCACCCCCGGGCTCGAGTCGCCCACCGTGTCGCCGTTGCAGAACCGCGAGTGGGCGGCGGTGCGGGCGATGGTGCCACGGGCGTCGACCAATGCCGTGATGGACGAGCTGTACGAGCTCGGCGCCCGGGCCATCCTCGTCACCGACATCGCCGCCTGCCGGCTGTGAGCGACGACGACCGGCCGTTCCGCCCGCGACGCGGCCGGGCGGTGCCCCTGGCGGCGGCGGCGGTCACGATGCTGGTCTGCGCGGGGGTCGGGGCCGGCATGGTGCGCGCGGGAGCCTGGGGCCCGGCCGACCTGGTGGCGCTGGTCGCGTTCGGTGCTCTCATCGCGGCGTTCCTGCTGCGGTACGCGGTGATCCGCGCGGTGCCGACCGATGCCGGGCTCGTCGTGCGCAACCTCTTCCTCACCCGGACCGTGCCGTGGCACGACATCGTCGCCGTGCTGTTCCCCGAGGGCGACCCCTGGGTCAGCGTGGAGCTCGTCGACACCGACGTCGTCGCCGTCATGGCCGTGCAGCGCGTCGACGGCGAGCACGGCCGAACCGAGGCCCGCCGCCTCGCCGCCCTCGTCGCCGCCCGCCGGGCGCGACCGCGATCTCGCGGATGACGTTTACGGATCGGCGCGTGTCGCGACCCGGTCGTGTCGACGTCGTCGCCCGGCGAGGATCAGCCCAGGTGCGAAGGTCAGGAGTGCTCCCGCGACCATGATGGCGGTCGTCGGGCCGACGACACCGATGACTCCGCCGCCGACGAGAAGACCGACGGAGGAGGCGCTCTGGTAGGCGATGACGTTCGCGGCGAACGCCGTGCGGCGCTCCGCCCCGCTCGTGCGTTCGACGATGAGAGCGTTCAGAGCGC
>JBOFLR010000724.1:0-4217 GCA_051657965.1 Dermatophilaceae bacterium | reverse complement strand
TCGACGCTCGCGGCGAGGAGATGGCGCGGACCTCGGGCCGCCTCTTCCATTCACCGGTGGCCCAGGAGAGGATGGCCGCCGCCCTCGGGCGCTGACCGGGTTCCCCGTCGAACGCCTCGGCGGGCGGGGTCGGACGCCCGCTCCGCGGGCCTCGATTCGCGAGCAACGGTTCTCCGGGAGAGAGTGGGTGGATGACGAACCCTCTCCCCGGTCCGCCGTCCTCCTCCGCCCGCCGGCCGCGTCCCGGCTCGACGTCCGCGGTGATCTCCTTCGTGCCGCCCTACCTGCTGGAGGCGCTCGCGTCATCCGGCGACGGGGCGCTCGCCACCCGCGCCCGCACCACCCTCGACCTGGACGCCGGCTTCCGGAGCGGGCGCACCGCTCCCGACGCTCGTCCGCCCGCCGGCTCGACCCCGGCGGCGCCGAGCACCGACGGCGTGCAGCGCACCGTGCACGACGGCGGTGGGGGTACCGACCTCCCGGGCACGAAGGTGCGCGGCGAGGGTGACCCCGCGACCGACGACCAGGAGGTCACCGAGGCGTACGACGGCCTCGGCGCCACCTGGACCCTGTGGCAGGAAGCCTACGGCCGCAACTCCCTCGACGGCAACGGGCTCCCGCTGCTCGCCACGGTGCACTACGGCCAGAACTACGCCAACGCGTTCTGGGACGGCACCCAGATGGTGTTCGGCGACGGCGACGGCGAGATCTTCCTCCCGTTCACGCGCAGTCTCGACGTCATCGCCCACGAGCTCGCTCACGGGGTCACCCAGTACACGTCCAACCTCACCTACCAGGGCCAGTCCGGGGCGCTCAACGAGTCGGTCAGCGACGTGTTCGGCGTGCTCGTCGTGCAGCGGGCCCGCGGCCAGGCCGCCGACGCCGCCGACTGGCTGATCGGTGCCGACCTGCTCGCGGAGGGTGTGCAGGGGAAGGCGCTGCGCTCGATGGCCGAGCCCGGCACCGCCTACGACGACCCCCGGCTCGGCAAGGACCCCCAGCCCGGGCACTGGCGCGACTACGTCGAGACCAACGACGACAACGGCGGCGTGCACATCAACTCCGGCATCCCCAACAAGGCGTTCCACGTGGTCGCCACCACGCTCGGTGGCAACGCCTGGGAGTCGGCCGGCCAGATCTGGGTCGACACCGTCACCGGGGAGATCGCTCCCGACTGCGACTTCGCCGCCTTCGCCGGGCTCACCGTCGAAGCGGCCGGCCGTCGCTTCGGTGAGACCTCCCGGGAGGTCGATGCGGTTCGGGCCGGGTGGGATGCCGTGGGCGTCACGCCGTCGGGGTCCGGGGCGCCTGGCTCCCCCGGCGAGCCACCGTCATCCGAGCCGGCGCCGGTATCCGACACCGACCCCGGCGACGGCACCGAGGTCAGCGTGCGCCGTACCGGTGGTGTGGCGGGGATGGTGCGCGAGCGCACCGTCGCGCTGCGCGAATTGCCGAGCGAGGACACCACCGCGTGGCGCTCGCTGCTGGTCGAACGCACCCTGCAGACCTTGGCCATGTCCGACACGCGTCCGGCCCCCGACGCGTTCTCCTACGGTGTGCGGTGCCCGGCACCCGAGGTCGACGTGACACTGCCCGAGCAGGTGCTCTCGGATGACGTCCGCGGCCTTTTCGAGCGCACCCTCACCGTGGGTGGGGCCGGCCGTCCGGCCGGGCTGGACGCGAGCGAACCGCCGCGGTAGCGGTCGGCCGGCCGCCGCGAGAGTGGTGAGCACGGCGTGCGCGATGTCGTCGGACTGGATGGCGGATGGGCCCGTGTCGTGACTGTCGGGCCGCCCGGGAGTGGTCCGCCGAAAACGCGGATGGCGCCTCCTACCCGGCCGGTCGTGTGGAGGGAGTCGGTGCCCGCACCGACATGGCGCGAGATCCGTCCACATGCTCGCCCAGCGGCGTGTCACGGCGGCGCTGACCGGTAGACTGGAGACCGAGATCACGCCCAGGGCGGTCACCGTCCTGGGCGTGCGGCATGAGCACCGTCGGCAGAGGCGGTGCCATGGTCGCGAGCAGTGCGTCGAATCGCGTCCGGCGCCAGACATCAGCACGAGGAGACCTGTGGCGGCCCAGCAGCCCGAGCCCACCCCCGACACCACCGACCCCGGCCGCGCAGCGAGCCGCGAGAACGGCGCCACCTCCGCCCACGCGGAGCGTGGGGCCCGCGAGACGGTCGACGGCACCTACGACGCCTCGGCGATCACCGTGCTCGAAGGGCTCGAGGCGGTGCGCAAGCGGCCGGGCATGTACATCGGCTCCACCGGCGAACGCGGCCTCCACCACCTGGTCTGGGAGATCGTCGACAACGCGGTCGACGAGTCGCTCGCCGGGCACGCCGACACCATCGAGGTCACCCTCATGGAGGACGGCGCGGTGCGTGTGCGCGACAACGGGCGCGGCATCCCCACCGACATCCACCCGAGCGAGGGCGTGAGCGCGGTCGAGCTGGTGCTCACCCAGCTCCACGCCGGCGGCAAGTTCGGCGGCGGCGGGTACAAGGTGTCCGGTGGCCTGCACGGTGTGGGCTCCTCGGTCGTCAACGCGCTGTCGACCCGCCTCGACGTCGTCGTGCGGCAGAAGGGGCACGCGCATCGCATGTCCTTCGAGCACGGCGTGCCCACCGGCCCGCTGACCCGGATGGAGGAGACCGACCGCACCGGCACGACGATCACGTTCTGGGCGAACGCCGACATCTTCGAGAGCGTCGAGTACGACTACGAGACCATCCGCTCGCGGTTCCAGCAGACCGCGTTCCTCAACAAGGGCCTGACCATCACCCTGGTCGACGAGCGCGCGCCGGCGGTCACCGCCGAGGGCGACCCCGACCTCGACGGCGTCGACGCCGACGTCACGGAGGTGGTCGACGACGAGGCGGGCCACACCGGCGAGGTCAAGCGCACCACCGCCCGCTCGGTCACGTACCGCTACGACGGTGGGCTGATCGACTACGTCGACCACCTGGTGTCGAGCAAGAAGGCCGACCCCGTGCACGCCGAGGTCATCTCGATCGAGGTCGAGGATGCCGCCCGTGCGCTCTCGCTCGAGCTCGCCCTGCAGTGGACCACCGCGTACTCGGAGTCGGTGCACTCCTACGCCAACACCGTCAACACCCACGAGGGCGGCACCCACGAGGAGGGCTTCCGGGCGGCGTTGACCAAGCTGGTCAACGACTTCGCCCGCAAGCAGAACCTGCTCAAGGACAAGGACGAGAACCTCACCGGCGACGACGTCCGCGAGGGCCTGACGGCCGTCATCAGCGTCAAACTCGGCGAGCCGCAGTTCGAGGGACAGACCAAGACCAAGCTCGGCAACTCCGAGGTCAAGGGGTTCGTCCAGCGCGCGATGACCGACTCCTTCGGGGACTGGCTGGAGCGTCATCCGAACGAGGGCAAGGACATCGTCCGCAAGTCGATCCAGGCCGCCGCGGCCCGGATGGCGGCCCGCAAGGCGCGCGAGGCCACCCGCAAGCGGGTGCTCGAGTCCGGCGGCCTGCCCGGCAAGCTCCGCGACTGCCAGGCCAAGGACCCGGCGGTCTCGGAGGTCTTCATCGTCGAGGGCGACTCGGCCGGCGGCTCCGCGGTGCGCGGGCGCAACCCGCACACCCAGGCGATCCTCCCGATCCGGGGCAAGATCCTCAACGTCGAGAAGGCCCGGCTCGACAAGATCCTGGCCAACACCGAGGTGCAGGCGCTGATCTCGGCGTTCGGCACCGGCATCGGCGAGGACTTCGACATCGAGAAGGCCCGCTACCACAAGATCGTGCTGATGGCCGATGCCGACGTCGACGGCATGCACATCCGCACCCTGCTGCTCACCCTGCTGTTCCGGTTCATGAAGCCGCTCATCGAGGCCGGGTACGTCTACCTCGCCCAGCCGCCGCTCTACCGACTCAAGTGGAGCAACGCCGCGCACGAGTTCGCCTTCACCGACCGCGAGCGCGACGCCCTGGTCGCCGAGGGGCAGAGCAAGGGGCGGCGGCTGCCGAAGGACAACCCGATCCAGCGCTACAAGGGCCTGGGCGAGATGGACTACCAGGAGCTCTGGGAGACCACCATGGACCCCGACCAGCGGGTGCTCCTCCAGGTGACCCTGGACGACGCGGCCGCCGCCGACGAGATCTTCGCCATCCTCATGGGCGAGGACGTCGAGAGCCGGCGCGGCTTCATCCAGCGCAACGCCCGCGACGTCCGCTTCCTGGACATCTGAGG
>JBOFLR010000723.1:0-5688 GCA_051657965.1 Dermatophilaceae bacterium | reverse complement strand
CCGCTGACCTGCACCGAGATGCGCACCCAACCCTTCGCGGGCACCACCTGCGCGTCGAGTGCCGCCCCGGTGACGTCGTCGGACGCCGTGAGCACCCGGGTACCGGGAACCGTGCTGGGTGTCGGCGTCACGGTGACCGGCGGCGCGGCAACCGCTGGGGGCTCGTCGGTGAGCCGCCCCGCGACGACCCCACCACCGACCAGAGCCACCGCTGCTGCAGCGGCCACGGCTCCCAGCGTGGTGCGCCGCCACATCGACTCGCGCTCTCGCTCGGCACCGACCCGGTCGAGCGTGCGGCGCAGCAGCAGGTCGCCGCCCTCGGGTGGCCCGTCGAGCAACGCCTCGGGCGGCACCTCTCCCAACAGCAGGCTCATGGCCTTCAGCTCCTCCGACTCGGCGCGGCAGGTCTCGCAGGTGGCGAGGTGCGCCTCGACCGCCTCGCGGTCGGCGGCGTCGAGCGCACCGAGCGCCCAGGCGCCGAGCTCGTCGTGCGGATGGGCACTCATGACGCCACCCCCTGCATCCCGGCCGTCTGCGGCCCGTGCGGCTCGAGGGCCGCGCGCATCGCCCGCAACGCGTAGAACGAGCGCGACTTCACCGTGCCCGGCGGCACCTGCAGCACCGAGGCCGCCTCGGTGACCGTGCGGCCCTGGAAATACAGCTGCTCGATCACCTGCCGGTGCTCCTCGGAGAGCGTGCCCATCGCGTCCACCACCACCATCCTGTCGACCACCTGGCCGGCGACATCGGGGCCGACCCGCGCGTCCGCGAGTACCGGCTCCGGCGGAGCGGCCACCTCCGCCGGCCGGACCGCCCGGGCTCGTGCCCGGTCGGTGGCGAGGTTGCGCGTCACCGTGAGCAGCCAGCCACGCACCGACCCTCGGCTCTCGACCAGGGTGTCGGCATGCTGCCACGCCCGCACCAACGTCTCCTGCACGATGTCCTCGGCCGCGCCTCGGTCACCGGTGAGCCGGGTGGCGTAGGCGAGCAGACATCGCCCGTGCTCCGACCACAGCCCGCGGACGAGCGCCTCGTCGGCGGCGGAGCGCCGCCGAGCTCGCGTGCTGGCCATCGCCGTCGTCCCCTTGTCCGCGGCCGGTGTCGCTACGCGATCCGGTCTCGCTAAGCGCCTGTCATCCCATACGAGCGGATGACGGAAACGGTTCACCGCATGAGCCGGTTCGTCATCCACGCCGCGGCACCGACGGATGTCTGACCGGCCCCGCGATGACGCACGCTACCCAATCCGCGGCGCCGGACCTCTGGCGCGGTGTCGACGCATCTCGTCAGGCCGCGGCCGCGGCGATGAACCGGTCGGGCTCGACATCCGTGATGAGGGGCGAGACAGATCCACTCGAGGAGGGACTCACCGATGAACCGCACACCCAGGCACCTGATCGCCGGACTCGTCGTGCTCACGTCGGCCGGAGTGGTCGCCGCCGGCGCACTCGTCGTGCTCGACCGGGCCGGGTTGCCAGCACCGGCCCGGGCGGCCGCCGTCGCGGTGGCCGCCGCACCGAGCTCGTCGCCGACGACCACCCCGTCGCCCACTCCTCCAGCCGCACCGCCACAGCTGAGGATCGCCACGGCGACCGCCCCGAAGCAGGGCCGCATCGTCGTCGACGGATCGGGCATGACGCTGTACCTGTCGGGGAAGGACAGCACCTCTCCTCCGCAGTCGCGATGCGCCGGAGCGTGCCTGAAGACGTGGCGGCCGGTGCTCGCCGGCGGCCGCGAACTGGTGGCCGTCGGCCTGCCTCGCACCGCCCTGGGCACGATCACCCGGGCGGACGGTACGACCCAGGTGACCGTGAACGGCTCGCCGGCGTACCGGTTCACCAAGGACCGGGTGCCGGGCGACATCACCGGCAACTGCAAGGCCGGCTTCGTCGTGATCAAGGTGCGTGGCACCGCGATGTGACGGGCTCACGAGCCCATGGCGCCGACGAGTCGCAGCACGACGGGAGCCACCGTGGTGCCGACGAAGCCGGGAAGGAAGCACAGTCCCAGGGGCAGGACGAGCAGCACCCCGGCTCGATGGGCTGCCGCATCGAGGCGACGTGCCTCGGCCTCCCGCATCCGGCCCGCCGCCTCGGTGAGCAACCCGGCCGGGGCGGCTCCTGCGGAGATCGCCGCGTGCCAGGCCACCGCCGCCGCCGACCACCCCGGCCCGACATGACCCCAGGCGACATCGGGCGCCTCGCCCCAGCGGTGAGCGGCGGCGACGACGGCCAGCTCGCGGCCTGCTGGCGTCGAGTCGATCTCGGCCACCGCCTCGAGACACTCGATCGGGCCCGCGCCGCAGCGCAGCGTCGCCGCGAGCAACCCGACGGCGGATGCCGCGTCCTCGACCGTGGCACTGCCGTCACCGACCGCGGTCGTCGCGGCGGCACCAGCCGCCCCGGCCCGTCCTCGGGCGGGCACCGGCCGCTCCCGCGCGGGCAGCACCAGGGCAGCAGCCGTTGTCAGGGTGAGCAGCAGCGCTGTCGACGCCGGCGTCATCCGAGCGTCCCGTCGGTGCGACTCGGTCGGGCGGCCCGGGTGAGCAGCCGTGCGGACCACGACCAGCCGGCGGCGGTCAGGACGAGACCGGTACCGGCGACGACCCGGGCGGCCGACGTGCCGTAGAGCTCGGTCGGACCGAGTCCGAGCAGGGTGCCGACCATTGGCCCACCGAGTGGGAGCGCGGAGAGCAGCCACATGGAGGTACGCGGCCCGGCGAGGACCACCGATGCGCGCTGTCGAGCGGCGACTCTGGCACGCACCGCGGCAGCGGCGGCCATGGTGACCTCGGCCGCTGAGGCACCGACCCGCTCGGTGAGCCGCCAGCTCGCGGCGAGCTGCCGGAGGTCGTCGACCGGCGACCACGACCGCTGCGGATGTCGCACACGGTCGAGGAGGCGACCCGGTGGGCGCTCGGATGGCGAGTCGGCCGCCAGGGCGACGGCGACGCCTCGGCCGGCCGCGAGGTGCTCGACGAGCCGGGGTCCGAGCCCCGGCGCCTGGTCGACGACACCTGGGCTGTGGGCCGCGGCGGTGGCAGCCGCGCCGAGATCGAGCCCGGCGCGAAGGCCTACCGACACCACTTCGGCGAAGTCGGCCACCCACGCCTCGTCGACCCGCGACCGACCGTCCCGCGAGCGAAGGCCGAGGCCGGGGACGCCGCGGCGCGCGGCGGTGCCGGCCGGTTGCCTGCCGGTATCGGCACGACCCCCGCGAGGCGGCCACGCCAGGACCACGCCGACGACGAGCGCCCACAGCACCGCGTGCGCTGCTACCTCGACAGCCATGCGCACTCCCTGGCCTCCGGAACGAGATCGAGCAGCCGGGACGCCCCCGGACCGGGCACCAGTCCGGCGGCGACGACCGTGGCGCCGGTGACCACTTCGACCCGCCCGGACCCGCCGGGCTCCGGACGCATCACGCCGAGCCGGTCGACACGACGCACCGCACCCGCGCGGACGACGTGGACCACCGCCCGCACCGCACCCCGGAGCTGGGCGTGGACGGCGTCGCGCGGCAAGCCGGCCAGTACGCCGAGCGCCTCGAACCGGGCCGGCACCTCCTCGGGGGCGTTCGCGTGCAGCGTGCTCGCGCCACCCTCGTGGCCGGTGTTGAGGGCGGCGAGCAGCTCTCGGACCTCGGCGCCTCGCACCTCGCCGACGACCAGGCGGTCGGGCCGCATGCGCAGCGCCTGCCGCACGAGGATGCCGAGCGACACCTCGCCGGACCCCTCGACGTTGGCCGACCGCCCCTGGAGCCGCACGACGTGCGCGTGCCGGGGGTCGAGCTCACGGACGTCCTCGACGACGACCAGGCGCTCGTGGGCAGGAACCTCGCCGAGCAGAGCCGCGAGCACGGTGGTCTTGCCGGCACCGGTGCCACCGGTGACGACGAACGAGACCCGCCGCGCTACCAGCCCCCGGAGCAGGCCGGCGGCGGCGGCCGGCACGCATCCGTTCGCGACCAGGGCGTCGACGCCTCCTGGGCGCTGCTGCGCCACGCGCAGGCTCAGGTGCGGGCCGCCGTCGGCGAGCGGAGGCAGCACGGCGTGTAGCCGGACCCCACCCGGCAGCACACCGTCGACCCAGGGCTGTGCGTCGTCGAGCCGCCGGCCGGCGAGACCGGCGAGACGTACCGCGAGCGGCCGCAGCTCGGCGGGCTCGACCTCCACGGTGCTGCGCTGCACGCCGGCTCCACGGTCGACCCAGACGGTTCCGTCGCCGTTGACGAGGATGTCGGTCACGGCCGGCTCGGCGACGAGGGCGGACAGCGGGCCGAGCCCGACGAGGCGCTCGGCGAGGTCGGATGCCGCGCGCTCGCCGCCGCGGTCGCCGAGCAGCTCCCCGGCGGCCACCACCTCGGCGATCGACCCGGTCGTCGGTCGTCGACCGCCGCGGATCGCACGGGCCATCGCGTCGCGCATCTCGGGGGTCACCCGGGTTGCGGTCACGATGCCGTCACCGCGGCGTCGTACGCGTCGACCAGGACATCGGCGGCACGACGGACGGCATCGCGACCGGTGCCAGGCCACGACCCCCGCTCGGCGTCGCGGGCGACCCGCGCATCGTCGCCCAGATGATGTACGTGGACGACGCCGAGGTGTTCGACGACGTCGGCGAGGACATCGCCGCCCGGCCGGCCGCCGCGGGTCACGAGCCAGACGTCCGGAGCAGGACCTGCGGCGGTCTCCTCGGCCAGACGACCGAGCAGCACGGCGACGTCGGCGAGCGCGCGGGTGCGCAGGCCGCCGACCACCACGACGCGTGCGCCGCCGCCTGCGACCTCGGGCAGCAGTCGGCTGGTTCGGGGCAGGTCGACGACGACCCTGGCCGGGCCAGAGCGGAGCGACTCGAGCACGTCGCGCACCGCGTCGTGGTCGACCTGGCGCGGGGCCGCGCCGCCGGCGGAGAGCACGTGGCAGTCGCCCTCGACGGGCAGGGAACGCAGCACGGCACTCGCGTCGACCCGCCCACGCGACCCGGCGAACGCCGGCCAGCGCCGCCCCGGCAGGTGCTCGACCCCGGCGGCGACGTCGAGTCCGCCGCCGTCGAGGTCGAGATCCACGACGACGGCCGGTGGTCCGGTGGCGGCCAGCCGGAGCCCGGTGGCCAGCGCGAGGGAGGTGGTGCCGAGACCGCCCGAGGCGCCGACCAGGATGAGCGGGACGTTGAGGTGCATGGTGCGACGATCCGCCTCGCTCGCGGCAGCGGCCAGCGCGACCGCGAGGCGGTGCCGGATCTGTGGACGAGCGCTCCTCGGATGCCGACCTGTGGACGGAGCAGGCGGAGTCCGGGACCGCGAAGACCGCGGAGACCGCGGGCGGGGCGGGAACCTTGTGCCCCGGACGAAGTCCGGGACCGACGCGGCCCTGGTCGGGCGCAGGGGCGGGGACCCCTGTGTCCGGGGGCGGACGACGACCGGACGGAGTCCGGACGTAGGACGGCCCCGGTCGGGGGGACAACCGGGGCCGTCGGCGAGCCGAGCTCCGGGGGGGAGAAGCCGGTCCGCCGTTCGCTCAACCCCGAAGGGGAGCGAGTACGACAATCGTGGCTCATGCTGGCTCTGCGCGCAAGCCCACGCGATTACCTGTCGAAAACGTCATCAGAAACGCCTCAGAAAGCATGAATCCGTAGGTCGTGCGAAAGAGGTTCAACACGCGATCACTTCGCCCGCCGACGGTGGACC
>JBOFLR010000722.1:0-4680 GCA_051657965.1 Dermatophilaceae bacterium | reverse complement strand
CGCCGTCGTCATCCGGGCCTGGAGATCGAGTCGTGCTCCAGCGGCGGTGCGCGGGTCGACCTCGGGGTCCTGGTGCGCGCCGACCGGGTGTGGGTCTCGGATTGCAACGACGCGCTCGAGCGGGTCGCGATCCAGCGGTGGACCGGACTGCTCGTGCCTCCGGAGCGGATGGGCACCCACGTCGGCGGCCCCCGCGCACATACGACGCACCGCGAGCTCGACCTGTCCTTCCGCCTGCTCGTGGCACTGCAGGGGCACGCCGGCATCGAGTGGGACCTCACGGCCTGCACCGACGCCGAGCTCGAGGCACTGCGGGCCTGGTCGGCGCTGTACCGCGAGCTGCGGCCACTGCTGCACTCCGGCGAGGTGGTGCGCAGCGACCACCCCGACGAGGCACTGGTCGTGGGTGGGGTGGTGGCGCCAGACCGGTCGGAGGCGGTGTTCACCGTGGCACAGGTGTCCACCGGGCGCGGCGTGAGCCCAGGCGCCGTACCGCTGCCGGGGCTCGACCCGGCGCGCCGCTATCGCGTGCGGGTGCGTCGTGAGGCGGGCCTGCCCGCGACCGTGCAGCGGCGCGGGCCGCGGTGGTTCGACGACGCGCTCCCACGCGAAGCGTGGGACCCGGACCCGGACCCGGACCCGGACCCGGACCCGGCCGGGGTCGAGGTGTCGGGGTCTGCACTCGGCGAGACCGGCCTGGCGCTCCCGGTGCTCGCGCCGGCCCAGGGCTTCCTGCTTCACCTCACCACGCGGTCCTGACGTCGGCCGACGGCTGTGGGTCGGCCGACGGCCGTAGGGGAGAGTGGTGCCATGGCGACCCATCCGAGCGAGCTCACCGCGGCATCCCTGGCCTTTCTCGTGGAGCGACACCTGGCCACGCTGACCACGCTGCGGGCCGACGGCTCGCCGCACGTGGTGCCGGTCGGCTTCACCTGGGATGACGAGGCGCACCTCGCGCGGGTCATCGCGAGCCGAGGCAGCGCGAAGGTCCGGCAGGCCCGGGCCGGGCGACGGGCCGCGCTCTCGCAGGTCGACGGCCGGCGCTGGATCACCCTCGAGGGCAGCACCCGGGTGCTCGACGGGCCCGATGACGTGCGCGACGCCGAGGAGCGCTACGCCGCCCGCTACCGGCAGCCGCGGCCGAACCCGGAACGGGTCGTCCTCGTCCTCGACGTCGACCGCGTACTCGGCGGCTGCTGATCGCGCGTTCGCGATCCCGCGGTCACGATCAACGGAAGAGGCGGCCGGCGGCATCGGCGGCGAGGAGGAACCCGACGATGCCGACGATCCACCACACCGCGCCCGACGTGCTGCGCGTCATCCACGCGTCGACACGCTCGAGCAGCGGGGCGACCCGCGCGGCGAGGGCGAGCCGCGCGCCGAGGAGGACGAGCGCGGGCAGCGACATCACCAGCACGTAGCCGGCGAGGACACCGGCCCCGACCGGCATCGACACCCCGCTCGCGGTGATCAGGCCGACCGCGCCGAGGTACGGCAGCATGCTCGCCGCCTCGACGACTCCGGCGAGGAGGGCCACCGCCACCACGGCACGCGCGGTGGCGCGGTCCCCGGTGATCCGCTCCCGCATCGACGCGCGCCGCCCGTCATCGCGGGCAGCGCGCTCCGCAGCCCGCCGTTTCGCCCACCGGGTGTCCGGCCAGAAGCTCCCGGCGAGCATCCCGGCGCCGACGACGAGCTGCACGATGTCGACGGTGCGGTTGCCGTCGAGGCTCTCGCCGAGGTCGGCGAGCAGGGCGGCGACCCGATCGGCGGCGACGAGGAGCACCAGGCCGAGCAGCCAGTAGAACCCGGCGAGCACGGCGAGGTGCAGCGCGACCAGCCCGGCCCGCACCCGCGGGTGGACGAGCATGACGAGCGGGATGCCGAGCGTGCCGAAGCTGGTGGAGTCGGCCAGGGCCAGCCCGGCCAGACCGGCGAGCGTCACCAGGTCCACGTCGCACCCCTTCTCACCGCGGCGACGCTACCCGAGGCCGGATGACGGTCCGGCCGGACGGCGCTCATCCGATGACGGCCTGCCGGATGGCAGTCGGACCGGGCTTCGACGCGCCGCCCACCGCGCTGCCACGCGAGTGACGGCTACGGTTCGGGGATGGAGCTGCGCTTCCCGCCCCGTTGCGCACCGGTGATGTCGTCGGCGTGACCAGCCCGTCATCCGGGGTGGATGCCGCACTGTGGCCCCGTCTCGAGGTGGCCGTGCGCACCGTGCGCGAGCGCGGCCTCGACGTCGTCGTGGGGGAATGCATGGACGGCTCGTCGCACGTCAGCGCCCCCGCCGCACGGCGGGCCGCCGAGCTGGAGGCGATGCTCCTCGACCCGGCGGTGCGTGCGGTGGTGCCGCCGTGGGGCGGCGAGACCGCGATCGACCTCGTGCCGCTGCTCGACTGGGACGCCATCACGGCGGCCGAGCCGACCTGGGTCGTCGGCTACTCCGACATCTCGACCCTGCTGACGCCGTTGACCCTCGTCTCCGGTCTGGCGACCGTGCATGGAACCAACCTCATGGACACGCCGTACCGGGTGCCGGGCGGTCTGCTGTCCTGGATCGACATCGTGATGGCGGATGCCGGTGCCGAGCTCACCCAGGTGCCGCCGGGCCGGTACCGCACCGGGTTCGTCGACTACGCCGACCACCCCGAGGACGACGAGCTCGTGCTCGACCGGCCCGGCAGGTGGTACCGGCTCGACGACCTCGGCGGCGCCGTCGACGTCACCGGCCGGTTCGTCGGCGGGTGCATCGAGACCCTGTGCAACCTCGCCGGCACCCGGTACGCGGACCCGGCGCCGCTGGCCGCCCTCGGCGACGGGCTCCTCGTCTACGTCGAAGCGGCCGAGGACGACGCGCCCACCATCTGTCGCAACCTGCACGGCATGCGACTGAACGGCGTCTTCGACGGAGCCAGCGCCGTGCTCGTCGGCCGCACCGCCGCTCCCGACAGTGCGACCTGACCCAGGGCGACGCGGCACGCGACGCCCTCGGCGGGCTCGGTGTGCCGATCCTCGCGGGTGTCGAGTGCGGCCACGTCGCGCCGCACCTGCCGCTGGTCAACGGCGCGCTCGCCCGGGTCGTCCACGACGGGCAGCGGTCCGAGATCACCCAGCGGCTCGCATAGACTCCGCGTCGATGTCTGCCGCCGTCTCCGCGCCCGGGTCCTCGTCAGGTGAGCCCGAGGACGCCCGCCCCGTCCGACGGGCGCTGGTGTCCGTGTACGACAAGACCGGTCTGGACGACCTCGCCCGCGGGCTGCACGACGCCGGGGTCACCATCGTCTCCACCGGCGGGTCCGCCGCACTCGTGGAGGCGCTCGGCATCCCCGTCACCCGGGTCGAGGAGCTCACCGGGTTCCCCGAGTGCCTGGACGGTCGGGTGAAGACCCTGCACCCCGCGGTGCACGCCGGCATCCTCGCCGACACCCGCGTCCCTGCGCACCTGGCCCAGCTCGACGAGCTCGGCGTCGAGCCGTTCGACCTGGTCGTGGTCAACCTCTACCCGTTCACCGCCACCGTCGCCTCGGGGGCGGCGCCCGACCAGTGCGTCGAGCAGATCGACATCGGCGGCCCCTCGATGGTGCGCGCCGCAGCCAAGAACCATCCGAGTGTCGCGGTGGTCACCGACCCCGCGCGCTACCCCGAGGTGCTGGATGCCGTGCGCGGCGGCGGCTTCACCCTCAGGCAGCGGATGACGTACGCCGCCGAGGCGTTCGTGCACACCGCCACCTACGACGTGCACGTCGCGTCGTGGATGGGCAACGCGTACACCGACACCTCCGACGGCACCGGGTTCCCCGCCTGGGTCGGCGGAACCTGGGACCGGGCGGCGGTGCTGCGGTACGGCGAGAACCCGCACCAGCGGGCAGCGTTGTACACCAGTGGTTTTCAGCCCGAGCCCGGTCTCGCCCAGGCGCGGCAGCTGCACGGCAAGGAGATGTCGTACAACAACTATGTCGATGCCGACGCCGCAGTGCGCGCCGCCCACGACCACGGCGACCGGCCGACCGTGGCGATCGTCAAGCACGCCAACCCGTGCGGTATCGCCGTCGGCGACGACATCGCCGACGCCTACCGCAAGGCGCATGCGTGCGACCCGGTGTCGGCCTTCGGCGGGATCATCGCGAGCAACCGACCGGTGACCGCCGCGATGGCCGCCGCGGTCGCCGACGTCTTCACCGAGGTGGTCATCGCGCCGTCCTACGACGCCGACGCCCTCGAGACGCTCACCACGAAGCGGAACCTGCGCCTGCTCGAGTGCCCCGCGCCGGTGCGGGGCGGCATCGAGACCCGCCCGATCTCGGGGGGGCTGCTCCTGCAGGTGCGCGACACCCTCGATGCCGAGGCGCGGGACGAGTCCGGAGCCGTCACCGGCGGCGACGATGCCGCGCACTGGCGGCTCGTGGCCGGCGAGCCGGCCGACGACGCGACGCTGGCCGACCTCGCGTTCGCGTGGCGTGCGGTGCGCGCGGTGAAGTCCAACGCCATCCTGCTCGCCCGCGACGGCGCGTCGGTCGGCATCGGCATGGGTCAGGTCAACCGGGTCGACTCCTGCCATCTCGCCGTGTCCCGCGCCGGGGAGGAGCGCGCGCGAGGTGCGGTGGCGTCATCCGACGCGTTCTTCCCGTTCGCCGACGGGCTGCAGGTGCTGCTCGACGCCGGCGTGCGGGCGGT
>JBOFLR010000721.1:0-1710 GCA_051657965.1 Dermatophilaceae bacterium | reverse complement strand
TCCGCGCTCCGTACGGTGACGGGCGGATGACGTGACGCGGCTCAGGCGCAAGGGTCCGGTCGCGCTGCTCGGCCTGGTCGCCGCCGTGGGCATGCTCGCCGCCGGGTTCCAGCCGTGGGCCACCGGTGCGGTCGACGATGCCGTGCTCGGCGCCACGCGGGTCAGCGCCACCGGAAGCGAGGTGGCGCCCGGCCTGTCCGTGGTCGCCCTGGCGGTGGCCGCGGCCGTCGTCGCCGTCGTCACCGCCGGACGGGTCGGCCGGGTCCTCGCGCTGGCCGGCTACGCCCTGTGTCTCGCGGGTGCCACATCGCTCACCGTGCGGGTGCTCGCCGACCCCGGCGGCGTGCTCGAGCCGCTGGCCGCCACCCGCGTCGGCCGCACCGGCACGGTGCCCACCACCCAGGCGGCGGCCACGCTATGGCCGTGGGTCACCCTGGTCGCGGTGGCGGTGGGACTCGTGGGCCTGCTGGCCGGCCTGGCGGGGGCCCGCTCCTGGGGTGCGCCGACCGCGCGGTACGAGCTGCCGCGCGCCGACGCCACCGGGCCGCGCGGCGAGCGGGTCTCGAGCGACTGGGACCGGCTCTCCGCCGGGCAGGACCCCACCGACACCGAGCCCGGCCGGCCGGCACGACATCCCGAACGGCCCGACCGACACCCATCGAGCCCGGGCTGACAGAATCGGTGACGTCGGCTCGGGCCGACACCACACCGAGGAAGGTCTCCACGATGAGCGAGCACGACGACGACCACGGCCACAGCGTCGCGGCCTGGACCGCGGTGGCCATCATCATCGTCGCGTCGGCGGTCATGGCCGCCGCGGTGCTCTGGCCGAACGGCTGGCTCTTCGCCGGTGGCGCGGTGCTCGCGGCGGTCGGCGCGGTCGCCGGCAAGGTGCTCTCGATGGCCGGGTACGGAGCGGCCGGTCGCGACCGCGACGAGGCCCCGTCGATCCGGTGACGGTGGCCGGCCCGTGACCACCGTTCTCGATTCCATCGTCGCCGGCGTCCGCCAGGACCTGGCTGTCCGGGAGAGCCGGCGCCCGCTCGGCGAGGTCGAGGTCGCCGCCGGGGCCGCGTCCGCGCCACTCGACGCCGCCGCCGCCCTGTACCTCCCTGGCCTGTCACTGATCGCCGAGGTGAAGCGGGCCAGCCCGAGCAAGGGCGAGCTGTCCGGCATCCCGGATCCGGCGGGTCTGGCTGCCGCGTACGTCGCAGGAGGTGCCACGGCCGTGTCGGTGCTCACCGAGCGGCGCCGGTTCGGCGGCACCCTCGCCGATCTCGACGCCGTACGTGCCGCGGTCGACGTGCCGGTGCTGCGCAAGGACTTCGTGGTCACCGACTACCAGGTGTGGGAGGCGCGCGCGCACGGCGCCGACATCGTGCTGCTCATCGTCGCCGCGCTCGACGACGCCGCGCTCACAGCCCTGCTCCGGCGTACCGAGGAGCTCGCGATGACCGCCCTGGTGGAGGTGCACGACGAGACCGAGACCCGCCGCGCGCTCGACGCCGGAGCGAGCGTGGTCGGGGTCAACGCCCGCGACCTGAAGACCCTCGAGATCCACCCCGAGACGTTCTCGCGGCTGCGCCCGCTCGTCCCCGACGGGGTGCTCGCCGTGGCCGAGTCCGGCATCGACGGTCCCGAGGCCGCCGGGGGCTACGCCGACCAGGGCGCCGACGCGGTGCTGGTGGGCGAGGCGCTGGTCCGTACCGG
>JBOFLR010000720.1:0-3523 GCA_051657965.1 Dermatophilaceae bacterium | reverse complement strand
GGGTCCTTCTCGCAGTCCTCGCGGTTCTTCGGCACCCAGATGCGCCCGTCGTTGCGCAGCGACTCCGACATCAGGGTCAGCTTGCTCTGGTGGTCGCCGCTCACTGGGATGCAGGTGGGGTGGATCTGCGTGTAGCACGGGTTGGCCATGTAGGCGCCCTTGCGGTGTGCGCGCCAGGCCGCGGTGACGTTGCAGCCCATCGCGTTGGTCGAGAGATAGAAGACGTTGCCGTACCCACCCGAGGCGAGGACGACGGCATCCGCGAGGTGGGTCTCGATCTCGCCGGTGACGAGGTCGCGCGCGATGATGCCCCGGGCGCGACCGTCGACGACGACGAGCTCGAGCATCTCGTGGCGGGTGAGCTGCTGCACCGTGCCGGCGGCCACCTGCCGCTCCATCGCCTGGTAGGCGCCGATGAGCAGCTGCTGCCCGGTCTGGCCGCGGGCGTAGAAGGTGCGCGAGACCTGCACGCCGCCGAACGAGCGGTTGTCGAGCAGGCCGCCGTACTCGCGGGCGAACGGCACGCCCTGGGCGACGCACTGGTCGATGATGTTCGCGCTCACCTCGGCCAGCCGGTAGACGTTCGTCTCCCGGGAACGGTAGTCGCCACCCTTGACGGTGTCGTAGAACAGCCGGAAGACCGAGTCGCCGTCCTCCTTGTAGTTCTTCGCGCCGTTGATGCCGCCCTGCGCGGCGATCGAGTGCGCCCGGCGCGGACTGTCCTGGTAGCAGAACGACTTGACGTTGTAGCCGGCCTCGCCGAGGGTGGCCGCGGCCGAGGCACCGGCCAGCCCGGTACCGACGATGATGACGGTGAGCTTGCGGCGGTTGGCCGGGTTCACCAGGGCGGCCTCGAACTTGCGGGTGGTCCACTTCTCGCCGATCGGGCCGGCGGGCGCCGTGCCGTCGACGACAGGCTCGCCCTCGGCGTAGAGGCCGTGCGTGAGAGTGCGGTCGAGGGTGCTGGTCATGGTGTCTGCCTCAGGTGATCAGGCCGGCTTGGATGGCGAGCGGGGGGATGAGGAAACCCACCACGACGATCGCGGCGGTGAGGTAGCCGAGCATGGTGGCGCGCCGGTAGGCGGCCGGGCTCTGCGTCCAGCCGAGCGTCTGCTGGGCACTGAACACCCCGTGTGCGAGGTGCAGGGCGAGGGCGAGCAGCGCGAGCACGTAGATCAGCGTCATCCACGGCACCTGGAAGCTCGCGACGAGCAGGCGGTACGGATTCTGCTCGACATCGGCGCCTTGCGCGTCGGGGTTCGGCGAGACCTTGAGGATGGTGAAGTGCAACAGGTGCCAGACGACGAAGAGGAGCAGGGCGACTCCGCCCCAACGCATCCACGCCGTGCGCATGACGGCCCGGCCTGCGGCGTACTTGGTGCGACGCGCCGTGCCCGCCCGGCTCCACAGCGCGAACGCCGCGTAGGCGTGACCGACCAGACTGGCGAGCAGCACGACCCGCACGATCCAGAGCAGGCCGCCATACGGGAGGATCGGCTCGCCGATGGTGCGCAGGTGCTCGGCATAGCCGTTGAACGCCTCCTCACCGGAGAGCGCCTTGAGGTTGCCGTACATGTGCAACAGGACGTACCCGACGAACACCAGGCCAGTCGCCGCCATGAGGACCTTGAGCGCGATCGTGGTGCGGCGGGCCGAAGGTCTGCGCGGTGGAGCAGTCGTCATGGCCACCATCGAAGGCTAACGCGGAGCACCGACAACGGACACGCCGGGAGCCCTGTCGAACCATGTGACCTTCGCCCGGTTACCCGCAGGTATCCAGCGGGGACTGAGCGCTCGTTCACCGGCGGGCGGCGACGGCGGCGTCGTAAAGCGCCTTGCGCGACAGCCCTGTTGCCGCCGCGACATCGGCGCAGACGCTCCCCAGCCGTTCGCCGCGACGGACGCGCTCGAGGATGACGGGGAGCTGGCTCTCCAGATCGGGGCTCGGGCCGCTCGACCCGGCGACGACCACGGTGACCTCGCCGCGCACCCCGTCGGCCGCCCAGGCGGCGAGCTCGTCGAGGGTGCCGCGGCGCACCTCCTCGTAGGTCTTGGTGAGCTCGCGGCACACGGCGGCCCGCCGGCCGGAGCCGAGGGCGTCGCGCATCGCGGCGAGGGTACGCGCGGTGCGGTGCGGCGCCTCGAAGAACACCATCGTGCGCGGCTCGGCGGCCAGGGCGGCGAGGGCGCGCCTCCGCTCGCCGTCCTTGCGCGGCAGGAAGCCCTCGAAGCAGAACCGGTCGACGGGCAGGCCCGACACGGCCAGCGCGAGCAGCACGGCCGAGGGTCCGGGCACCCCGGTGACGCGCACGTCATCCGCCACCGCCGCGCTGACCAGACGGAAGCCGGGGTCGGAAACCGACGGCATGCCGGCGTCGGTCACGACGAGCACCCGGTCGCCCGCGCGGAGCCGCTCGGCCAGCTCCACGGTGCGAGCAGCCTCGTTGTGCTCGTGGAACGAGACGACCCGGCCGGTCGGCTCGACCCCGAGGGCGTGGCAGAGCCGGCGAAGGCGGCGGGTGTCCTCGGCGGCGACGACGTCGGCGGTGCGCAGTTCGTCGACCAGGCGCGGCGGTGCGTCGCGCGGGTCGCCGATCGGGGTGCCGGCCAGCACGAGCACGCCGCCGCCGGTCATGGGCCGCATCCTGTCACGGCAAAGGCAACGCCCCAGGACCTGCGGCCGACGGCCGCGACCGGGCGATCACCCGTCCCCCGGCCCTGCACGGACGGTCTTCGGATGCCGCGACCACTTCTCCGTCGCCATCGTCCGGTGACGAACGGTCCTCACCGGTCGTGGACCTCGCGGCGGTGGGCGGCGGGCGCGCACGACCGTGACGGCGAGGGTGTCGTCGACGACGTCGTAGATGACGCGGTAGTCGCCGATCCGGATCCGCCACGCCGACTGCTCCCCGACCAGCTTGCGCGACCCGTGCGGCCGAGGGTCGTCGGCGAGCTCGGCGACCGCGGTCAGGACTCGGCGACGCACCGGATGTGGCAGCTTCTTCACCTGCCGGGCCGCAGCGGAGGTGAACTCGACGCGGTAGGTCACTCGCCCGGGTCGTCGCGGAACTCGTCCAGGCTCACCCGGGTGCCGTCATCGTCGGCCTCGGCCGCGCGGTAGGCCGCGACATCCTCGGCCATCTCGAACTCTTCGAGCGCCTCGAGGTCTTCGACACTCACGAGCACCGCGGTGAGCTTGCCGTCACGGGTGATGCCGACCCGTTCGGGGCTCCGCGGGATGGGGCTCGGCTGTGGGGTGCCGCTCGCGCGGTCGGCTGCACCCTCGGCACCCCACACGTCGGCGCCGAAGCGCGGCGGGCGCGCCGGACGGCATCCGGTCTGCTCGGACGACGGCCCTAGGATGACGCGGTGAACCGGACCGAAGAGCTGCGTGTCCGCCTGCTCGGGTACCGGCCCACCGACCGGCTGTGGGGCTGGCTCGCGCCGGGGCTGATCGCGCTGGTCGGCGGCGTCCTGCGGTTCTGGAACCTGTCCCGGCCCGACTCCCTCGTCTTCGACGAGA
>JBOFLR010000719.1:0-7502 GCA_051657965.1 Dermatophilaceae bacterium | reverse complement strand
CCGATCTCCTCGCCGTAGAACAGTACCGGCGTGCCGGGCAGCGAGAAGGCGAGCGAGTAGGCGAGGCGCACCCGGCGGTCGTCGCCGCCGACCATCGGCGGCAGCCGGCGGCGCAGGCCCCGGCCGTAGAGCTGCATGTCGGGGTCCGGGCCGAATGCGGCGAAGACCTCCGCGCGCTCGTCATCCGAGAGCTTGTCGAGGGTGAGCTCGTCGTGGTTGCGCACGAAGCTCGCCCACTGGCTGGTGGTGTCGAGCACCGGCCGGGAGCGCAGCGCCTCGGTGAGCGGGCCGGCGTCCTCGCGGGCGAAGGAGAGGTAGGTGCGCTGCATCCCGATGAAGTCGAACTGGGTGTTCAGGCCGTCGCCGTCGGGGCCGCCGAAGAACGCGTGCTGCTGCTCGTAGGGCACGTTGACCTCACCGAGGAGCATCGCGTCGCCGCGCCGGCGGGTGACGAGCTCGCGCACGTCGCGGAGCCAGTGCATCGGCTCGAAGCCGCTGTCGGTCGCGCCCGGGTAGGAGTCGGTCTGGAAGAGGAACGGCACGGCGTCGATGCGGAACCCGCTGACCCCGAGCTGGAGCCACAGCCCGAGGGTGCGCGCGATCTCCTCCCGCACGGCGGGCTCGGCGACGTTGAGATCGGGCTGGGTCCGGTAGAAGTGGTGGAGGTACCACTCGCCGGTCGTCTCGTCGCGCTCCCAGATCGAGTCCTCCTGGTCGGGGAAGACGACCTGCTCGGGGGCGGGGTCCGGCTCCTCCGCGGTCCAGACGTAGTACCGGCGGTACGGGTCGTCGGTGCTGCGGCGGGCGCTGCGGAACCACGGGTGCTCGTCGCTGGTGTGGTTCATGACGAAGTCGACGACGACGCGGATGCCGGCCGCGTCGGCCGTGCGCACGAGCTCGACGAAGTCGCCGAGCGTGCCGAGGCGCGGGTCGACGTTCATGAAGTCGGTGATGTCGTAGCCGTCGTCGCGGCCGGCGGTCGGGTAGAACGGCATGAGCCACAGGCAGGTGACGCCGAGGTCGGCGAGGTACTCGATGCGGCTCGTCATCCCGCGCAGGTCGCCGATTCCGTCGCCGTCGGAGTCCTGGAAGGTCTCGATGTCGGCGCAGTAGACGACCGCCGACTTCCACCAGACGTCGCCGGTGTCGGCCGCCCTCACGCCGACGCCCCGGCGGGTGCTGCCGCGCGGTCGAGCCGGGGCAGCACGTGCTCGCCGAACGCGTCGACGAACGGCCGCTGCTCCTGCCCGACGAAGTGGAGGACGACGTCGTCCCAGCCCTGCGCGAGGTCCTCCTCGACCCACGCGACGTGCCGGCCGAGGTCGGATGACGTGCGCACCACCTCGCTGACCTGCTCCGGCGTCACCAGGCTGCCGACCTGGTCGAACGCCTCGACGGTCTCGGTGTCCCACGCGAGCGGCGGGCCGAGGACGTTGCTGCGCCACTGGTCGTGCGCGATGCGGGTCGCCTCCTCCTCGGTCGGCGCCCAGCTGACGTGCACCTGGAGGCGCGCCGGGCCGCGCCCGCCTGCGCCGCGGTAGGCGTCGAGCACCTCCTGGAGGCGCTCGCGCGGCTGGTTGACCGTGACCAGGCCGTCGGCCCAGGCGGCGTGCCGGGCGGCGCTGGCCGGGGTGACGGCCGGGGCGACCAGCGGCGGCGGCTCCTCGGGTCGGGTCCAGAGCCGGGCCCGGTTCACGGTGACCAGCCCGTCGTGGCTCACCTCCTCGCCGGCGAGGAGACGGCGGATGACGTGCACGCACTCCTCGAGACGGGCGTCGCGGACCTCCTTGCGCGGCCACGGCGCGCCGGTGACCCGCTCGTTGCTCGCCTCGCCGGTGCCGAGCGCGGCCCAGAACCGGCCCGGGAACATGCTGCCGACGGTGGCGATCTTCTGCGCGACGATCGCCGGGTGGTAGCGCTGCCCGGGGGCGCAGACGACACCGAAGGGGAGGCTCGTCGTCGCGAGCGCGGCGCCGAGGAAAATCCACGCGTAGCCCGACTCGCCCTGCCGGGCGCTCCACGGCGAGAAGTGGTCGCTCGACATCGCGGCGGTGAACCCGGCCTGCTCGGCGTGCCGGACGTCCTCGAGCAGCCGGCCGGGCGGGATCTGTTCGTGGGAGCAGTGGAAGCCGATGCGGGTCATACGTCTTCATTACCCGGCCGGGACGCTTCTCACCACGACGGATGACGGAAAGCCGTTCAGGGTTTCCCCCGCGCTGGACGCGAACGGCCCGGATGCCGGCCGCCTCCTCACCAGGAGAGGTCACCGACCCCGAACGGTCGGGTCAGGTACCGCGCGGAAGGTCCACGACCATCGACATGTCCGAGTGGGAACGACGCAGCGCGCGAGAGGTCAACGCGCCTGTCGCTCGAACGGGTCGACCGGCTCGTCCGGACCGAACACCTCGTCGACCGTTGCCCGATCGGCCTGCCACGCCGCTGCATCCGGTGCAGGATGCGAGGCGAAAACCCCGGCCAGCTCGGCCACCGCCACGAACCGGCGCCTGTTCGTCTCCTGTCGACGGGGAACCACGTCCGCCACCGGGCGACCGTTGACGGTGACGACGAAGGACTCCCCCGCCGCGACCCGCCGCATGACGGCCGCGGTGGCGTTCCGCAGTTCGGACTGGGAGATGACCACACTCATTGCATCACCATAGAGATGAATGACGATCGACAATCGTCGCTCGGGACGGCAGTCCTTCGCGGGCGCGTGGTGGCCACACGTATCTCCGTTCCGGCTCCGGCCGGGTGAAGGCGACGGTCTAGTGCCCGACAGGCGGCGGCGTACGGCGTCCAGTGCGGCGAGGCCCGGCCTGGAGTCGCACGATCACCGGTGATCGGGATGCCACCTTGCCGGACGTGTGAGCTCACGACCACCGTCGGTCACCGTTGGCGGCAGAAAGGATGCCCGGACCTTCGACGGGCTGATGTGGAACGACGACGGCATGGCCGCCTTCAGCTCGGCGGAGAACCGCTTCGGTGGGAAGGCCGCCGCCACGAAGAGGTCCGGACGGATGGCGCGCGCTGCCCGTACCGCCGGGGCGAGGTCCGAGTCCGCGCTGACGAGGAGCGCCGAGTCCATAGCACCTCTAGCAGCGTCGGTGACGAGGCCGACCGCAATGTTGACGTCGGTCTCCTTCTCCTCGCGCTCGACCCACAGCGCTCCGCACCGTCGGCATGACTTCTTCTTGCTCTGGTAGCGACCAAGCACAATGTCGATCCGCGTTCCCCGGTGAGCGGCGAGCGCGTCCAGGTACCTCTGTTGCCTGCTCTGTGCATCCGGTTGTCCGAGCACCGGCGCCGTGAAGTAGCGCACGACCTGCACATCGCTGCGAGGCCGCAATACCTCAGCGAGGGACACGAGGTCGAGCCAGAGCCAGCGGCGTCGAGCCATGTCGTGGAGACCGTGATAGAGATTGAAGCCGTCGACATAGACGATCAACCGTTCGGCCACAGGCCCTCCTCGAACTTGCACACTTCACGCGGACCACCTAATGTCAGGTGACACCCCGCTGGTGCTTCACGGCGCTCAGCTCAACGGCCCTCCTCGGAGGGCCGTTTTTGTACCCCGACTGCGACTAGGCTCCCGGCCCTGCGGGCGCGTCGCGTGGCTTGCCACCGGGAGCCTAGTCGCAGTCGGGAGCGCCACGCCGGAGCAACATGCATCGCAAGCTGTCCGAGCGCGCTACCGAGCGTTGCACCCTCTGCGCGTCCGAGACGGTGGCGCGGTCCTGTCAGTCGTGTCGGTCAGCGCGGCCGCGCCGTGCCGCGCGGTGCGCGGGTGACCTCCTCCGCGATCGACGCACGGCATCCAGTGCGGTGAGGAGCAGGACGCCGGCGACGATCACGCCGTATCCGGTGAGGTACGGCCGGTCGAGGAGCGTGGGGTTGTCCGGCTTCGCGCCGAACCGGCCCAGCACCGGCACCGCCACCAGGGTGAGCGGGCCGAGCACGACGAGGGCGCGCACGAGCGGCATCCGGAGCCGTCCTGGAGCGCGTGCCGCGACCAGCGCGCCGAACGTGACCACCAGCGGCGCGATCAGTCCGTCGTGCACGACGATCCCGCCGGCCACCCACCGGGCGACATCGACGACCTGACCCGGGTCGAGCCGGCCCAGCAGCAGGATGCCGTACGCGACGCCCGCCGCTCCGACCACGGCGAGGGTCCCCCGCAGCACGGCCACCGCCCGCCCGCTCGTTCCTGGTGTCCCGGTGACGCCGGCCTGCCCGGTCACCCCGGCCCGCCCGCTCACGCCTGCGCTCCCGGGACGACCTCGACCTCGCCGACCCACTTGGTCTGGAGCACCCCTGGCCGGGCCGGCGCGATCAGCCGGCACGGGTAGCCGTGGTCCGGATGCAGCGGCTCACCGCCGAGGTCGAGGGCGAGCAGGCTGTCGGGGTGGCCGGCGAAGTTCGCCGGGAGCCGGCTCGTGCGCCAGGCGCCGCGGGTCTGCATCGATCGCACGACGACGTCGTCATCCGGCCCTCCACCGGCGAGCGCCACCAGCTCGCGCACCGGCACCCCGGCCCAGGTGCCGCTCGCGCTCCATCCCTCGACGCACGCGATGGGCAGCACCGCGGCCCGCTGCGGAAGGGCACGCAAGTCGGCGAGCGAGAGCTCGCGGGTACCCGCCGGGCCGGTGAGCCGCAGCCGCCAGGCCGGGTCGGCGAGGCGGTCCCGCACCCCGGCGGCGAGGGCGCTGCGGTTGACCGGGATGCCCTGCGGCCCGGTGCCCGAACGGGTCGCCAGCAGGGCGATTCGGCGCAGGCCGGGCACCTCGGTGGCGTTGGTGGCGAGCACGGCGACCCCGGCCGACAGCCAGGTGGCGCGGAGCAGAGCGCGCCGGGTCGGGCCGCCGTCGGCACCCGGGTCGGCCGACGCGAGGCGCGGACCCCGGAGCGGCTCACCCAGAGCACGGCGGATGACGGGCAGCTTCACCGCCACGTGCACGACCAGCGCCCCGGTCACGACCCAGGCGAGCGCGTAGTGGGCCGGGACGAACGCGAACGACCACGGGTACCACTGGGCCGAGTTGGCCAGGCCGGTGACGAGCTGGAACACCACGCCACCGACGAGGGCCGCGATCGAGAGCCGTTCGAGCAGGTGCAGGGCGAGGGCTCGGGGCGCGCCCGGCGGCCGCCGGAACAGCAGCGGGAACACCGACCAGAGCTTGACGAGCAGCAACGGCACCGCCGCCGTGCCCGCGGCCACGTGCAGTCCCTGGGTCACCTGGTAGAGCCGGGCCGGAGCGGTCGGCAGCGCCACGGCCGGCGTGGCGAGCTGGGCCGCGTGGCTGAACAGCCCGGTGGCGAATGCGACTGCGAGACAGGCGCCGAGCCAGACTCCGACCCGGGATGCCGTGCGCGGTCCACGCAGCCCACTGCGGAACTGCTCGGGTCGTGGCAGGTGGTCGTCGAGCCAGCCCGCCGCGCCGGTGAGCCGACCGCCGGTCGATGGAGTGGTCATCGGAGCGACCTCGCCGGCTGCGACGCGTTCACGGCGGCGCACCACGCGCGCGCGAAGCGGGTGTGCGGGGCGAGGGCGGCCACCGCCTCGGCATCGGCGGGGAGGTCGACGTCGCGCAGGGTGACCGTGAGCCGTGCAGGGACGCCGGTGGCGGCCAGCGCCGCGGCGGTGAGCCGGCCGGTGTCGGGCCGGCTCGTCGGCACGCCGGCGAGCACGTCCGCCTGATGCGCGGTGCGAGTGACGAGCACCCACCAGCCGCCGTCCTCGGCCGGCCCCAGCACCGGCCGGCCCCACCGGCGGGCGAGCGCGGGCAACGAGCCGAGGAGCACGGGGTCGACGTGCGGGGTGTCCATGCCGATCTGGACCACCGGGCCGCGAGCGAGCCCGTGGGCCTGCCGGTGGGCGTGAGCGAGGCGCTCACCCAGGGTGGTGCCACGCTGGCCGACGACGGCCCAGCCGCACACGGCGGCACGCAGCTCGGGCTCGCGACACGCGCCGGCCAGGTCGCCGGTGAGCGCGAGCACCCGCCGGGCGGGCGGGAACGACACCGCCGCGGCGTCGAGGGTGTCGAGCAGGGCGGCCGCAGCGAGGTCGGCCGCTGCCGTCGGGTCGACGGCGGGGGTCAGACGTGTCTTGACCTCTCCCGGGCGCGGCGCCTTGGCCACGACGAGAACGGTGCCGTCGACGTCGCTCGCGCTGTCGGTGTGCGTGGCGTGGTCCGGTGAGTACCGTTCGCGCGCAACGTCATCTACGAGCCGCTGGCCTGCGACGACCTCCGCCGTCCCATGGTGGGCTCGCGCGGCGGGGGCGGTCACGGCAGTACCCGGGCGAAGTCGCGCGCGGCCCGGAGCGAGCCACGCACCGACCCGCTGACCTTGGACCGCGTGCCGGCGGCCCGCGGGTGGTAGGGCAGGTCGTGCTCGGTGACCACCCAGCCGGCCCGCCGGGCCCGCACCAGCAGCTCGACCGGGTAGCCGAAGCGGCGGTCGCGCACGCCGAGCCCGAGCAGGTCGGCACGACGGCACACCCGAGCCGGGGCGATGTCGTGCACGGCGAGGCCGGTGCGCCAACGCAGCCAGGCGAGAACCGCGTGGTTGCCGAGCCGGGCGTGCCACGGCCACACCCCCCGCGTGGCCGGGCGGCGGCGGCCGCACGCCATCGTCGCGCGGCCGCGGCGCACGTCGGCGAGCAACGGCAGGAGGTCCCGGGGGTCCATCGAGCCGTCGCCGTCGAGCACCGCGACGAGCTCGGCGGTGCTCGCCTCGACCCCGGCGTGCACCGCCGCCCCGTAGCCCGGCACGGGCTCGTCGACCACCACCGCCCCGAGCGAGCGGGCGACGTCCGCGGTGCCGTCGGTGGAGCCGTTGTCGACGACGACGACGCGCATCCCGCGTGGGACGCGGCGGAGCACGCCGGGCAGCGCGGCGGCCTCGTCACGACACGGCAGCACGAGGTCACAGTCGAAGGGCACGCCGTCGACGCTATGGCCAAGCAAGCGCCGGGCGCAGCCGGTCCGGGCTTACAGGGTCGTGACGTCCCGGCCGCCGGCTGTTGCCGATGCTGTTGGGCCCGACCGGGCCCGGCCGGGCGAGGTGAGGGGCGGTCGGGGCGGCAGGCGAGCTCCCGCGTCTTACCGGGTCGTGACGGATGACGACCGCGCGCCGCGGTGCGCACGCGACCGCGCGGCGACCGGCATCCTTGCCTCGTGACATCGAGCGCACGAGCGGGCCCGGTCGAGCGGGTGCCGCGGTCCGAGGCGCCGGGTGCCGGCCGGTGGGCACGGCGGGGCCTGATGGCCGGACTGGCCGTGGTGGTGGTGGCCGCCGTCATCCCGGCTGTGGTCGGGGTCGACGTGCGGGCCGGCTCCGCGCCGCCGCTCTACGCGGACTGGGACTGGCGCGCCGGCCCGGCGACCCTGGTGGCACTGCTCGTCGTGGTGGCCGTGGCGTGGCCGGGTGGCCGAGCACTCCTCGACCGGATGCCGTGGGGCCGCCTGTTGCTGCTGTCGTGGGGTGCGGCGCTGGTCTGGATG
>JBOFLR010000718.1:0-1518 GCA_051657965.1 Dermatophilaceae bacterium | reverse complement strand
CCCAGATGTTCCGACGGGTCCTCGTCTCTGCCGCCGCTACCGGCGCCCTGGTGGCATCCGGCCTGGTCAGCGCGGTGCCGTCCGCAGCAGCCACGCCGACGTCGTTCGACTTCGGGTCGCAGACCGTGTTCAGCGAGCGGTTCGAGACCATCACCGTCGACGTCGCCGCAGGCGCCGGGTACGGCTCGCCGGCCATCACCGCGTCGTCCGCCGCACCGGGCACCTTCGACGACTTCTACGTCGCCGAGGACACCTGCGAGGGCGTCGCAGCCGCGGCTACCTGCGCGGTCACCGTCGGGTTCGTCCCGTCGGGTTCCGGCACGCGCGCGGCGAACCTCGTCATCCCGACCGCTGCCGGTGCCACCCACGCCACGGTCGCTCTGACCGGAGGTGGCGCTGTCGACGCCACCGGCACCTACTACCGGCTCGGCTCGCCGACCAGGTTCCTCGACACTCGCAGCTCCGGGACCCGCCGGCCGTTGAGCAACGGCGCGAGCACCACCGTGCAGATCGGCGGACGGTCGGGTATCCCGACGAGCGGGGTGAGCGCGGTCGTGCTGAACGTCACGGCGGTCAGCACCACGGCCACCGGCTACTTCACGCTGTGGCCGTCCGGAGCCAGTCGTCCCACGGTCTCGTCGATCAACTTCCCCCGGGCTTGGACCGGGGCGAACCTCGTCACGGTGCCGGTGGGCAGCACCGGCGCGGTATCGCTGTACAACTCCGGCGGCTCGGCCCACGCACTGGTCGACGTGCTCGGCTGGTACGCCAAGGACGACTCGGTGCGCGCGAGCACGGGCATGGGTACCCAGCTCCAGGCGCTGACGCCGACCCGGATGTACGACAGCCGCGCGGCCGGGCCGGATTCGGGCGTCTTCTACGACGGCGACTACATCGAATTCGAGGACGACTTCGGGGCCGCCTTCAACCCGCTGGTCCGGGCGTACGCGATGAACATCACCGCGGTGTCGGCGACCGCGCCCGGGTACGTCACCGCGTGGAGCGGGTCGGGCACCCGCCCCAACACCTCGACGGTCAACTACGAGACCGGCATCGTGGCGCCGAACATGGCGGTGGTCCCGACGTCATTCTGGCCCGACGGCAACGTGCGCCTCCGGCTCGAGAACTTCGGCTCCGGCAGCGTGCACCTCATCGCCGACCTGGTCGGCGTCTACACCCAGGACGAGGCGTCTGGGCTGCGGTTCAAGCCGCTCCCGTCGCCGGCTCCTCGCCGCATCCTCGACACCCGCAGCGGTACCGGTCTGACCGGCCCGTTCACCGGGGGCGCCACCCGCACGCTCGACGCGTCGTCGATCGTCGGTGCCGACTCGGCGATGGTCGTCGGCAACGTCACCGGCGTCGCGCCCACGTCGAACACCTACCTCACCATCTGGGACGGCGAGTCGACCCGCCCGACGGTCAGCAACATCAACGTCTCCACCGGGAAGGTCCGGGCGGCATCGGTGTTCGCGCCGCTCAGCGGGCCGGGCGGGTTCGACATCTTCAACGCGGGCGGCA
>JBOFLR010000717.1:0-9201 GCA_051657965.1 Dermatophilaceae bacterium | reverse complement strand
GACACCTCACCCGTGGCGAACATCAAGTCCCAGCTGAAGCGGATCAAGACCAACCACACGGCCACCGAGCGCAACAAGGCGATCAAGAGCGAGTTCAAGACCGCCATCCGCCGGTTCCGCGAGGCCGCCGACGCCGGCCAGGCCGACGAGGCCAAGGCCGCGCTCCGGGCCGCCTCGGTCAAGCTCGACAAGGCCGTGAGCAAGGGCGTCATCCACGAGAACCAGGCCGCGAACAAGAAGTCCGCGATGGCGCGGCGCGCCGCCGGTCTCTGACCCGCCAGGCATCCCGACGGGCCCGTCACCACGGTGACGGGCCCGTCGGCGTCCGGCCGACGCTCACGCGAGCGATCCGGCCGACGCTCCCAAGCGAGCGGTCGGGTCGACGCTCACGAGCGAGCGATCCGGCCGACGCTTCCGGGCGAGCCGTCCGGCCGGTGACCCGAGCACCCGGGTGCCCGGGCCCTGCGACGCGCCCGCCCGGTCGCGTCATCCGGCTGCCACTTCCTCGGCGCTGCGAGGTCCGCAGTCCCACCGTGGGAGACTGGGGCCGACCCGCCGTCATCCCACCGCAAGGAACCTCCACGCCCGTGTCCCCCCGCGCCCGCACCGTGCTGCAGCCGCACGCGACACCTCCGGAGGCGATCCGCAACTTCTGCATCATCGCCCACATCGACCACGGCAAGTCGACCCTCGCCGACCGGATGCTGCAGATCACCGGGGTCGTCGACGACCGGGCGATGCGCGCCCAGTACCTCGACCGGATGGACATCGAGCGCGAGCGCGGCATCACCATCAAGAGCCAGGCCGTGCGGATGCCGTGGGAGGCCGGCGGTGAGCCCTACGTCCTCAACATGATCGACACCCCCGGTCACGTGGACTTCACCTACGAGGTCTCGCGCAGCCTGGCGGCCTGCGAGGGCGCCGTGCTGCTCGTCGACGCCGCGCAGGGCATCGAGGCACAGACCCTCGCGAACCTGTACCTCGCGATGGAGAACGACCTCACCGTCATCCCGGTGCTCAACAAGATCGACCTGCCGGCCGCGCAGCCGGAGAAGTACGCCGACGAGCTCGCCGGCCTGATCGGCTGCGAGCCGGAGGACTGCTTTCGGGTGTCGGGCAAGACCGGCGAGGGCGTCGAGGTGCTCCTCGACGAGATCGTGAGCCAGTTCCCCTCTCCGGTGGGCGATCCCGACGCACCCGCTCGCGCCATGATCTTCGACTCGGTCTACGACACCTACCGCGGCGTCGTCACCTATGTGCGGGTCATCGACGGCGACCTCAATCCGCGCGAGCGCATCGCGATGATGTCCACCAAAGCCACCCACGAGCTGCTCGAGATCGGCGTCATCTCCCCGGAGCCGGTGCCCGGCAAGGGCCTCGGCGTCGGCGAGGTCGGCTACCTCATCACCGGCGTCAAGGACGTACGCCAGTCCCGCGTCGGCGACACGGTGACGGGTGCCGCGAATCCGGCATCCGCGGCGCTCAGCGGCTACCGCGACCCCAAGCCGATGGTGTTCTCGGGGCTCTACCCGATCGACGGCTCCGACTATCCCGACCTGCGCGAGGCCCTCGACAAGCTCAAGCTCAACGACGCCGCGCTCGTCTACGAGCCCGAGACCAGCGCGGCGCTGGGGTTCGGCTTCCGGTGCGGCTTCCTCGGTCTGCTGCACCTCGAGATCGTCCGGGAGCGGCTGGAGCGCGAGTTCGGCCTCGACCTCATCTCCACCCAGCCCAATGTCGTGTACGACGTGAGCATGGAGGACGGCAAGGAGGTCGTCGTCACCAACCCGAGCGAGTTCCCCGGCGGCAAGATCGCCGAGGTGCGCGAGCCGGTGGTACGCGCGACCATCCTCGCGCCGAGCGAGTTCATCGGCGCGATCATGGAGCTCTGCCAGGGCAAGCGCGGCTCCCTGCGCGGCATGGACTACCTGTCCGAGGAGCGCGTGGAGATGCGCTACACGCTGCCGCTCGCCGAGATCGTCTTCGACTTCTTCGACCAGCTGAAGTCGCGCACCCGCGGCTACGCCAGCCTCGACTACGAGGCCGACGGCGACCAGGTCGCCGACCTGGTCAAGGTCGACATCCTCCTGCAGGGCGAGACGGTCGACGCGTTCTCGGCGATCGTGCACAAGGACCGCGCCTACGGCTACGGCGTGCTCATGGCCGGCAAGCTCAAGCAGCTCATCCCGCGGCAGCAGTTCGAGGTGCCGATCCAGGCGGCCGTGGGCTCGCGGATCATCGCCCGCGAGAACATCCGCGCCATCCGCAAGGACGTGCTCGCCAAGTGTTACGGCGGCGACATCACCCGCAAGCGCAAGCTGCTCGAGAAGCAGAAGGAGGGCAAGAAGCGGATGAAGATGGTCGGCCGGGTCGAGGTGCCCCAGGAGGCGTTCGTCGCCGCCCTCACCTCCGACGCGGCCCCGGCCAAGAAGTAGCCGTACGGCGCGGATGTGGGTGAAGACCGGCGTCTGCGCGACGGTTCTCACCCACATTCGCGAGTCCGGCGCGGATGCCGGGCGGTCGCCACCTAGGCGGGGAGGGTGGACTCCTCGACCGGCTCGGTGCGTACCGGTCCGTCGCGCCACTCGTCGGGTCGGTCGAGCAGGGCCCAGATCTCGAGGAGGTCACGCGGCCACACGTCATCCGGGGTCGAGACGAGTTCGGCGCGGGTCCACCAGCGCGTCTCCACGATGCACAGCCGCTCCTCCTCGGTGTGGCCGGAGCTGTCCACCTCGAACGTCGGACGGCGTACGGCGAAGAACACCTCGGTCTGGTCGGTGACCTTGTCGCTGTAGCCGTGGACGACGCTGCGCTCGAGCAGCGGGCCGGCGACGTCGGCGGTCGCCACCTGCTGCCCGGTCTCCTCGGCGAGCTCGCGGATCACGGCATCGAGGTCGGACTCCCCGGCGTCGACGCCGCCGCCCGGGGTGTCCCAGAAGTGCACCACCGGGGTGAGCCCACGGTCGGAGTCGAGGAAGAGCAGCACCCGGTCGAGGTCGTCGAGCACCAGCACGCGAACCGCCCGTCGCACCAGCCTCGGGCGCTCGGCGGGGGCCGGCACGACGAGACCCGGCTGGCCGGGGAGCGGGTGCGGCGACGGGACAGCGGGCACCGCCCCACGCTAGCTGTACCGACCGGGGAGGTTGGTCAAGCGGGTGATGGGTGGGCGGTCCCCCCATCCGGCTCGCGTCGCCTCGGACGCGGTGCGCCGAGCCCCGTGTCTCAGTGACGTGGCGCTGCTCTCCACCACCTCGGAGGTCCGTCGCAGCCCGGCTACCATCGCCGCCGTGCCCGACACCTACGCCCTGTACCGCTCGATGACCGCGAAGCCGTTCGGCAGGAGGCTGTTCTCCCTCGCCTACGCCAGGAAGGCGCCGTACTTCCGCACGGTGCGCCCGCAGGTGCGCGAGGTGCGTCCGCATCACGCCGCGCTCGTCATCCGCAAGCGCAAGGCGGTGGAGAACCACATCGGCACCGTGCACGCCATCGCGGTGTGCAACGGCCTCGAGGCCGCGATGGGCCTGCTCGCCGAGGCCACCACACCGGCCGGTCAGCGATGGATCCCGAAGGGGATGACGGTCACCTACCTCGCGAAGTCGACCACCGACCTGGTCTGCACCGCCGACACCGACCAGTCCGACTGGGAGGTCGGCGCCGCGGGCGACGTGCCGGTGCGGGTGCGGGCGGTGCGCGAGGACGGCACGGTCGTCGTGGACGGCACCATCACGATCTACGTCAGCGACCGGCCGGCTCACGGATGACGACCCCGGCCGTCGTGTTCACCGGGCGTGCCTGGTGCCCGGAGCAGGGTGATCTCGACGCGGTCGCCATCCGCGGTGGTCGCATCGTCGCGGTCGGGGCCGAGGCCCGCGCGCTCCGCGGCAGCGCCGGGGTCGAGGAGGTGGAGGTGGGCGACGGCATCCTGCTGCCGGCGTTCGCCGACGGGCACGCGCACCCGCTGTTCGCGGGGCTGGAGGCCGAGGGGCCGCAGGTGCGGCACGCTCGGACGGTGAAGGAGATCGCCGCCGAGGTGGGCCGGTGGGCCACGGAACACCCGGACGCGCCCTGGGTCCGCGGTGGTTCCTACGACCCGGCGCTCGCACCGGACGGCCTGTTCGACGCACGGTGGCTCGACGCCGCGGTCCCGGACCGGCCCGTGGTGCTGCGAGCCGCGGACCACCACACGGCATGGGTCAACTCGGTCGCGCTGGAGCTCGCCGGGATCGACGCCGACACTCCCGAGCCGGTGCTCGGCGAGATTCCTCGCCGCGACGACGGCACCCCGCTCGGGACGCTCCGCGAGTGGGGTGCCGTCGACCTCGTGCTCGACCGGGCCGGCCCGCTGCCGCTCGCAGCTCGGGTCCGGGCCGTCGAGCGCGCCACACGACACCTGGCGTCGCTCGGGATCGGCTGGGTGCAGGACGCCTGGGTCGAGGCCGACGACGTCGACGCCTGGCTCGCGGCATCGACGGAGGGCAGGCTGTACTGCGGGGTGGATCTCGCGCTGTACGCCGACCCGCGCCGGGGCCCGGGCCAGGTCGACCGGTTCGTCGCGCTGCGGGAGCGCGTACGGCGGCACGGTGACCCGCTGCTCACCGCCGAGACCGTCAAGCTGTTCGCCGACGGTGTCGTCGAGGGCGCGACGGCCGCGCTGCTCGAGCCCTATGCCGGCCGCGAGTGCTCCCAGCGGGGCATGCTCGTGTGGGAGCCCGGCGCTCTCGCCGAGATGGTGACCGCCGTCGGTGCCGCCGGCTTCCACCCGCACCTGCACACCATCGGCGACCGCGCGGTCCGCGTCGCCCTCGACGCGCTGGAGGCCGCGCGCGTGGCCGGCCCGCGGCCCGGCCGGCCGCCGGTGCTCGCGCACGTGCAGCTCGTCGACGATGCCGACCGGCGCCGGATGGCTGCGCTCGGGGTGGTCGTGAACGCCCAACCGCTGTGGGCTCAGCTCGACGCCGTGATGCAGCTGCTCACCGTGCCACGACTCGGCGAGCCGCGAGCGTCCCGGCAGTATCCGTGGGCGACCCTGAGCGGTCAGGGCATCCGGCTCGCGTTCGGCTCCGACTGGCCGGTCAGCTCGGCCGACCCGCTCGAGGGCATCGCCGTCGCCTGCTCGCGGCAGACCGAGCACGGCGTGCCCGCCGACGGCTGGACCCCGCACGAACGGCTCTCCCTGGCGGCCGCCCTCACCGCCTACACCGCGGGCACCGCCCACCAGGCCGGCCGCGCGGCGGGGACGCTTCGTCCGGGCGACCACGCCGATCTGGTGCGCCTCGACCGCGACCCCTTCACCGTCGCCGAACCTCATGAGCTCGACCGCGTGCGCGTCACCCACACCTGGTGTCGTGGGCAGCTCACCCACCAGTCCGGCGGATGACGCTCACGCGCCGGTCCGCCGGTCCGCCGGTCCGCCGGTCTGCCGGTCCGCCGGTCTGCCGGTCTGCCGGTGCGCGGTCGCGGGGCAGGCCGACGCGGCGGTCGGCGTCGGTCATGGCACGGTGAGGCGGTCGCGGAGGCGGGCGATGTCGTCATCCGACCAGTCGTGCGCGCGAAGCCAGCCGGCCGCGCCGCCCCACCGTTCGCCGAGCACGGAGAGGAAGGCCCTGATCGACTCCGCCCGCGGTCGCTCGTCGTCGGCGGAGTAGGGGGTGTCGGACCGGGCGAGGATCGCGTCGAGCCGTTGGGCGCTGAGCAGGTAGTCGGCGACGATCGCGTCGTGGGGTACACCGGCCACGTCGAGGGCGAGGGCGACCACCGTGCCCGTGCGGTCCTTCCCGGCGGCGCAGTGCACCACGGTGGCGCCATGGGCGTCGCCGACGACCCGCAGTGCGGCCGACACCGCCTCGGCCCGGTGGGTGAGATAGCCGAGGTAGTGCTCTGCCCAGAACGCGGTGTCGCGACGAGGTTCACCGGCGGGCCGGCTCTCCCCTCGTGTCGGCTGAGTGGTGTGGTCCCCCGGGGCGTTCCGATGGAGGGCGTGATGGTGGAGGGTCAGCTGCTCCGGCCGGTGCAACGGGCCGGGCGCGCCCACGTGCAGCTCGGTCTCGGTGCGCAGGTCGACGACATCGGTGACGCCGAGCTCGTCGACCAGGTGCGTCACGCCGGCAGGGGAGAGCTGCTGCAGGTGATCGGAGCGAATGAGGCGACGCGGCTGGATCCGCCCGCCGTCCTGCGTCGGCAGGCCGCCGAGGTCGCGCATGTTGACGACCCCGTCGAGACCGATCCACCGGTCAGAAGCGGTCACGGCGCGGTGAGGCGGTCGCGGAGGCGGGCGATGTCGTCATCCGACCAGCCGTGCGCGCGCAGCCACCCGGCCGCGCCGCCCCACCGCTCGGCGAGGGTGGTCAGTGTCAGCTGTACCGCCTCCGGCCGTGGGCGCTGCTCGTCGAGCACGTGGGCGGCGAGCGCGTCGCCTGCCGGCGAGCCGGGGTTGAGGCGCTGCATCACGGCGTCCAGCCGCTCGGCCGAGAGCAGGTAGTCGGCGACGATCTCGTCGTGCGGCACACCGGCCACGTCGAGGGCGAGGGCGACCACCGTGCCGGTGCGGTCCTTGCCGGCCGCACAGTGCACGACCGTGGCGCCGCGGGCGTCGGCCACCACCCGCAGTGCCGCCGACACGGCTTCGGCACGGTGAGCGAGGTAGCCGAGGTAGTGCTCGGCCCAGGACCGCGGGTCGCGGCGGCGCTCGTGGTCGGCGGGCGGCCGGGTGAGCGCACGCTCCACGACGTGCTCACCGGGACGTTCGACGATGAGCGAGTGGTGGTGATGGGTCAGTGACTTCACCGCTCGCAGCGGGCCAGGGCCGCCGAGATGCAGCTCGGTCTCGGTGCGCAGGTCGACGACATCGGTGACGCCCAGCTCGCCGACGAGGTGGGAGACGTCGGCCGCGGTGAGGTCCTGGAGGTTGTCGGACCGGATGAGGCGGCGCGGCTGGGTGCGCCCGCCCGCCGCGGCGGGGAGACCACCGACGTCCCGCATGTTGACCAGTCCGTCGAGGGTGATCCACCGGTCCGTCACGACCCGAGCCTAGATCCCACGCGAGGCGAGGTACGGGCCGAGTGTGGCACCGTCGAGGAATGGACGACCCGGTGGCGCCTGGCCGACATGACGCGCTCGACGAGCTGCGCGCGCTCGCGCGCCATGTGCCGTCGTCGAGGTCGCTCGTCGACGAGCTGCTCGCTGAGCGGCGGGCCGAAGCCGCGGAAGGAGTGACGGTCCTCGACTCCCCGCAGGACTCGCGGTCGTCCTTGCCGCCGACCGTGCCTGGGCCGGGCTCGACCTCCTCGTCGAGGTGCGCCTCATCCGCTGACAGTGATGATGCAGCCGGGCCCCGAGACGGTGGTCCTGACTCGCCCTCTGACACCGGTCGCCGCCGCGAGTGACACGATGAGCCGTGCCCCGACTGCCGGACGGCGATCCCGCGCCCGCGAGCGGCGAGCTGCCCGAGCCGGCCCTCGCCACGCTCGACCACCCGGGCACCCGGTTCGGCGTCTACGTGCACGTGCCGTACTGCGCGGTGCGCTGCGGCTACTGCGACTTCAACACCTACACCCTGCCCGAGCTCGGGCCCGGCGCGACGGTCGCCGAGTTCGCCGATGCCGCATCACGTGAGCTCGACCTGGCCGTCCGGGTGCTCGGTGACCACGCCCGTCCAGTCGACACCGTGTTCGTCGGCGGCGGCACCCCGACCCTGCTCCCGGCCGCCGACCTGGTGCGGGTACTGCACGGCATCCGGTCGCGGTTCGGCCTGACGGATGGCGCGGAGGTGAGCACCGAGGCCAACCCCGACTCGGTGAGCGCTGCCGGCCTGGCGGAGCTGGCGGCCGGCGGGTTCACCCGGGTGAGTATCGGGATGCAGTCGGCGGTGCCGCACGTGCTGCGCACCCTCGACCGCACCCACGACCCGGCGAACGTCGCACGGGCTGTGACCGTTGCTCGCGCAGCCGGATTGGCGACGAGTGTCGACCTCATCTATGGCACACCGGGCGAGTCGCTCGCCGACTGGCGCACCAGCCTCGACGCCGCCGTGGCGCTCGAGCCCGACCACGTCTCGGCGTATGCGCTCGTCGTCGAGGAGGGCACCCGGATGGCCACGCACGTCGCTCGCGGTGAGCTGCCGGCACCGGACCCGGACGACGAGGCCGACAAGTACGAGCTCACCGACCGGGTGCTCGGGGCCGCCGGGTACCGCTGGTACGAGGTGAGCAGCTGGGCCCGTGCGGATGACGCGCGGTGCCGTCACAACGAGGGCTACTGGCGCGGCGACGCCTGGTGGGGCGTGGGCCCGGGCGCGCACAGCCATGTCGGCGGCATCCGGTGGTGGAACATCAAGCACCCGCGCGCGTACGCCGACCGGCTGTCGGCAGGCGCCTCACCCGCGGCCGGGCGGGAGGTGCTCGGCGCCGACCAGCGGTACGAGGAGCAGGTGCTGCTCGGGGTGCGGCTGCGGGAGGGCCTTCCGGTCGACGTGCTCGACGCCGCCGGGCGCGACGCCGTGGCCGGGCTGGTCGCCGACGGTCTGGTCGAGGGTGCGGATGCCGTGCGCGATCGGCGCGTGGTGCTCACCCTGCGTGGTCGGCTGCTAGCCGACGCGGTGGTGCGCCGGCTGCTCGGCGTGTGACCGGCAGCCGGCGCACTGCGCGTACGCGGACTACTTGACGAACTTGATGGTCAGCGGCGGGTCGTACCACTCACCCTTGTTGGCCTTCACCGCGCCGATGATGTGCACGATCACCGTCCACACCGCCACGGCGACGAGGATGAAGATGCCGATGACGAAGATGAACGTGATTCCGCCGATGACCAGCCCGATGAACGTCGTGATCTGCACATTGAGCGAGTTGGCTGCGTGCGCCCGCACGAACGGCCCGCGGTCCTTGTAGACGAGGTAGACGACCAGGGTGCCGATGAAGCCGCCGATGGCGGTCGTGACGAAGCCGACCCCGCCGATGATGTGGGCGAGCATGCCCCACTGGCGCTCCTGGGTCGGGTCCATCGGGGCGGCGGTCGCCGGGTACGGCTGCTGCGGCTGCTGGTACGACGGAGCCGGCGGCTGCTGCGGATAGGACTGAGCCGGTGGCTGCTGCGCCGCGGCCGGCGGCGGGTACGCGGCTCCCGAGTCGGCGGCCGGAGCCGGATCTGCCGGCGCCACGGCAGGCAGGGGCGGCGGGACGGGCGTGGCCGGCGGCGTGACGGACGGGG
>JBOFLR010000716.1:0-10956 GCA_051657965.1 Dermatophilaceae bacterium | reverse complement strand
TCGGGTCAAGCTGCCAACTCGGGTCGAGCTGCCCGGGTCGGGTCGAGTTCACCGGGTGGCGGTGCGCTGGCGCCGCCATCCGATCAGATCATCGCCACCCCCGCGGACCGACCCGACCGCGCGACCCATTCATGTAGCCGAACCCGGCCTCTCGTGTAGCCGAACCCGGCCTCGCCTGGTCTATGACCGGCCACGCCTGGTCCGTGCAAGGCTGCGACCGACGGCGCCTGGACTCCTCACGAACCGCAGATGGCGTCGAAGGCGGCCTGGAGCACCGGCTCGTCGGGTGCCTCGAGACGAGTCGGCCGGCCGATGCCGTCGAGCACCACGAACCGGAGCACCGACCCGCGGGCCTTCTTGTCGCGGCGCATCGCGACGAGCAGCTCGGGCCACCGGTCCGCGCGGTAGCTCGTGGGCAGACCCAGCGTCGTGAGCACCGCGCGGTGACGTGCCACGTCATCCGTACCGAGCGACCCGGCCAGCCGCCCGAGCTCGGCCGCGAAGACCATGCCCACCGAGACCGCGTCGCCGTGCCGCCACCGATATCCCTCGATTTGCTCGACCGCGTGTCCGAGCGTGTGGCCGTAGTTGAGCACCTCCCGCAGCCACGACTCGGTCAGGTCACGCGCCACGATGTCGGCCTTGACCCGCACCGAGCGCTCGACCAGCTCGCGCAGCACCGGACCGTCGGCCCGGGTCGCCGCCGCCGGGTCGGCCTCGATCAACTCGAGGATGCGCGGATCGGCGACGAACCCGGTCTTGACCACCTCGGCGAGCCCGGCGACGAGGTCGGCCCGCGGGAGGGTGGCGAGCGCGTCGAGGTCGCACAACACGCCGGCCGGTTCGTGGAAGGCGCCCACGAGGTTCTTCCCCTCGGCGGTGTTGATGCCGGTCTTGCCGCCCACGGCCGCGTCGACCATCGCGAGCAGGGTGGTCGGCACGTGCACCACCGCGACACCGCGCAACCAGGTGGCGGCGACGAAGCCCGCGACGTCGGTGACCGTGCCGCCGCCCACCGCGACCACGGCGTCGGTACGGGTGAAGGCGTGCTGCCCGAGGAGGCCCCATATCCGTGCGGCAACCTCCGCGGTCTTGGCCGCCTCGGTGTCGGGCACCGCCACCTCGTGCACGACGAACCCTTCGGCGCCGAGCCCGTCGACCACCGGGGCGGCGAGCCCGGCCAGCGGCTCCGGCCGCACGACGAGCACCTGCCGCACGCCGGACGGCAGCACTCCGGCGATCCGGTCGGACACCCCGTGGCCCACGACCACCTCGTACGACCGGCCCACGGGGATGACGGTCGCCTCGACGCTGCCGGTCGCCTCGACGCTGCTCGTCGGCTCGACGCTGCTCGCCGGCTCGACGCCGCTCATGGCCCACCCACCAGCGCGGCGATGTCGGAGGCGATGTCCTGCGGTGAGCGACCCGCGGTGTCGACCGTGTGGGTGGCCACCGACGCGTAGCGCGGACGGCGCTCGGCCATCAGCCGCACCCAGGACGCTCGCGGGTTGACGGCGAGCAGCGGACGGCTCCGGTCGAAACCGACCCGCTTGGCGGCGTCGGCGATGCCGACGTCGAGGAACACCACGGTGTGCCCGCGCAGGGCCTCCGCGGTGAGCGGGTCCACCGGCGCGCCTCCGCCGAGCGCGACCACACCGGGCTCGACGGCGAGCGCGCGCGCCACCTCGGCACGTTCCAGGTCGCGGAAGTGCGGCTCGCCCTCCTCGACGAACAGCTCGGCGATCGCCCGGCCCTCGCTCCGCTCGATCGCGGCGTCGGTGTCGTGGAACGCCACACCCAGCTGCCGGGCGAGCGCCGCCCCGACCGTGGTCTTGCCGCTGCCCGGCGGCCCGACGAGCACCACGCGTGGCATCACGGCTCCCAGGTGCGCATCGACGCCGGGACCGCCGCGAGGTACGCGGCGTGGTTGCGGGCGCTCTCGGCCACCGAGTCGCCGCCGAACTTCTCCAGGGTGGCGTCGGCGAGCACGAGAGCGACCATCGCCTCGGCCACCACCCCTGCGGCCGGCACGGCGCACACGTCGGAGCGCTGGTGGTGCGCCGTCGCCGGCTCCGCGGAGGAGACATCGACCGTCGACAGCGCACGCGGCACCGTCGAGATCGGCTTCATCGCGGCCCGCACGCGCAGTAGCCCACCCACGGACATCCCGCCCTCGGTGCCGCCGGCCCGGCCGGTACGCCGGCGGATGACGCCCACGGCGTCCCGTTCCATCTCGTCGTGCGCCACCGACCCGCGGCGGGCGGCGGTGCGGAAGCCGTCGCCGACCTCCACGCCCTTGATCGCCTGGATCCCCATCAGCGCTCCGGCGAGCCTGGCGTCGAGCCGCCGGTCCCAGTGCGCGTACGAGCCCAGCCCCGGCGGAAGCCCGGTGGCCACCACCTCGACGACCCCGCCCAGGGTGTCGCCGTCGCGGTGCGCGGCCTCGATCTCGGCGACCATCGCCGCCGACCCCTCGGCGTCGAACGCGCGCACCGGGTCGGCATCGAGAGCCGCCACGTCGTCGGCCGTGGGCAGCGGCGCGTCCTCGCGCACCGAGGCCGCACCGATCGCGACCGTGTGCGAGACCAGCCGGATGCCGTGCGCCTGCTCCAGGAACGCGCTCGCCACCGCGCCGAGCGCCACCCGTGCCGCGGTCTCGCGCGCCGACGCGCGCTCGAGCACCGGGCGGGCCTCGTCGAACCCGTACTTCTGCATGCCGACGAGGTCGGCGTGACCGGGCCGCGGGCGGGTGAGCGGGCGGTTGCGGGCGAGCTCGCGCTCGGCGTTCACGTCGTCGGCGGCGTCGAGTGCGGCGGCGGCGACCGGGTCGGGGCTCATCACCGTTCGCCATTTCGGCCACTCGGTGTTGCCGATGCGCACCGCGACCGGCGACCCCATGGTGACCCCGTGACGCACCCCGCCGAGCAGCTCGACGTCATCCTGCTCGAACGTCTGGCGCGCTCCTCGGCCGTACCCGAGCCGGCGTCGGGCAAGAGCCGCCGCGATGTCGGCGGAGCCGACCTGGACCCCGGCCGGCATCCCCTCGAGCGTCGCCACGAGCGCAGGGCCGTGCGACTCCCCGGCAGTGAGCCATCTCAGCATGGCGCCGATCCTTCCACGGACCTCGCTCAGCCCCCGCCGAGGGCCGCCAGGATGTCCGAGGTCCAGCCGATCGCCACCCAGGCGCCCAGGCACATCGCCGGACCGTAGGCGATCGAGGTTCGCAGCCCCACCCGGCCGAGCACGAGCAGCGCGATCGCGCCGATCCCGCCGACCAGGAAGCCCGCCGCCATCCCGACGAGCACGTGCGCCGGACCGAGCCAGCCGAGCACGGCACCGATCAGCGGGGCGAGCCGCACGTCACCGCCGCCGACACCGCCCCCGGGCAGCAGCGCGAGCACGACGTAGACGACCCCGAACACCGCTGCCCCGACGAGCGCGGTGAGCCAGCGCCGGTCAGCGGTGGCCAGCGACGCGAGCGCCAGCAGGCCCGCGGTCGCCACGCCGGCGGGCACGACGAGGCCGACCGGCAGCCGGTGCACGTCGAGGTCGATCCAGACCAGCCCCACCGTGAGCCAGGCGAAGAGCAGGTACGCCGGGAGCGCCGCCCAGCCACCCAGACCGCCGACCGCCCAGACGGCGAGCGCCGCGAGAGCGCCAGTGGCCGGGCCGGTCCACCACGGGTGGCCGGGCGGGTGCTCGGTGTCGTCATCCGCGATGCGGTAGCCGCCCGTGGCCAGCTCACGCCCGGTCACCGCCCCCAGCACCCCCATGACCCCGGCGGCCGCGGCGAGGACCCACCACGACGTCATGCCCGCTCCAGCGCGGCGCGGCCGGCTGCTGCCATCGCGGCGAGTGGCGCCTCGACGCCGGTGAACCGCCGGAACTGCTCGCCCGCCTGGTGCACCAGGAGATCGAGACCCGACACCACGGTCATCCCGGCGGCCCCGGCGGCCAGCGCCACCGGGGTGGGCCATCCGGCGTAGACGACGTCGAGCAGCACGCCCGGATGACGGTCGGGCACCCCGGCCGCGACCATCTCGGCCGCCGCCGGAGGCACCGTCGAGACGACCACCTGGTCGGATGCCGTGAGCCAGGGCCCGAGGCCGGCCACCGAACCGCTGCGCACTCCGAGACCGAGGCCCAACGCCCAGGACAACAGGTCGGCGGCCTTCCCGGTGTCGCGGGCGCGCACGGTCAGCGTCGTGACACCGAGCCCGGCGAGCGCCACCACCGCCGAGCGCGCCGTGGCGCCCGCCCCGATGACCAGGGCCTGCTCGGGCGTCGTGCGCAGGTGCGGCCGGAGCGCGCCGGACACCCCGGCGACGTCGGTGTTGGTGGCGTCCCAGTCTCCGTCCGCTCGACGGACCAGGGTGTTCGCGGCCCCGGCGAGCCGCGCCACGTCATCCGCGTCGGAGGCCGCCTCGAGGGCGGCCTCCTTGAGCGGCATGGTCAGCGAGAGCCCGCGCCACTCCTCGCCGAGCGCGGCGAGGTGGCCGACGAGGCCGTCGACGTCGACCTCGTGGGCGTCGTACTCCCAGCCGTCGAGACCGGTGGCGGCGTATCCCGCCCGGTGCAGCACCGGGGAGAGCGAGTGGGCCACCGGCGACCCGAGGACCGCGGCCCTCAGCACTTGTCGCGGTTGGCCGAGCACCACGCGTTGAACTCCCTGACGTTGCGGTCGTGCTCGTCCTGGGTGCTCGCGAACTTCGTCTCGCCCGTTCCCGGGTCGACCGTGACGAAGAAGAGCCAGTCGCCGGCCTCCGGCGCCACCGCCGCCTCGATCGAGGCCTTACCCGGACTGCCGATGGGCCCCGGCGGCAGGCCGGGCGTCCGGTACGTGTTGTACGGACTGGCCGAGGCCCGTTGCTCGTCGGTGGTGCCCGCCTTGCCGCGCTGCTTGACGGCGAAGTGCACGGTGGAGTCCATCTGCAGCAGGCCGTCGGCGGGTGGGCCGCCCTCGAGCCGGTTGAGGATGACGCGCGCCACCTTGGCGCGGTCGGCCTGACCGTTGACCTCACCCTCGACGATCGACGCGATGGTCAAGGTGCGCTCCCACTCCTGCCGCGGGACGCCGACCTCCTCGAGCACCTTCACGGTCTGCGCCACCATCGTCCTCAGCTGGTCGGTGGCGGTGGCCTGCTCGCCGAACTCGTAGCTCGACGGGAAGAGCCAGCCCTCGACGCTGCCCTCGGCCTCGGCAGGGAGCCCGATCGCCGCGCCGTTCCTCGCCGCCGCCTCGTACTCGGCGACCGGGGAGCCGGACGCCTTCGACAGCACCGCGAAGATCTCGGACGCCCACAGGCCCTCGCGGACGACCGTGCCACCCACCGACCGGTTGGCCGGGTCGGTGAGCATGCGGAACGCGTCGGAGCCCGTCATCCCCCGCAGCAGCCCGTACGTACCGGGCTGGATGGCCGCGGCGGCCTCCGGGTCGGCGGTCGCGGCCTGCAGGTAGGCGGTGCGGGTCCTGGTGACGCCGGCGTCGCGCAGCGTCGTGGCGATCTGTTCGCCGGTGTCACCGGGCTTGACCACGACGTCGACGGCTCCCGACCCCGGCCCGGCGAAGTCGACCTCCTCCTCCGGTGAGCCTCCGCCGACGATGCCGCTCACTGCGGGCACCACGCTGTTCCAGGCGAAGTACCCGCCGCCGGCGACGATCGACGTGACGATGAGCAGGACCAGGAAGCGTCGTGGACCTCGCCGACGCCGGCGGTGGATCTCGCGCCGTGATCGTGCGACCTGGGCTCGGGTGCGTTCCTCCTCGCCGAAGATCGTCTCGGCGATGTTCTGGTGCGTCACGTCGTGCCCTTCGTCCGTGGCTTCCGCCTCGACGCCGGGACCCGCTCCCCGGGAGGTGACCCGGAGGCGCGCTCGGCATCGAGAGCCGTCTGGAGGATCAGCACCGCCGCGGCTTGGTCGACCACGGACCGCTGACGCCGGCCCACGACTCCGCTGTCGCGAAGTGCACGGTGCGCGTCGACGGTGGTGAGCCGCTCGTCGACGAGCCGCACCTCCACCGGCGCGACGCGCGCCGCCAGCACCCGAGCATACGACCGGGCCTGACGAGCGGCGGGACCTTCTTTCCCCGACATGGAGCGGGGCAGACCGACGACGACCCTGACGGCCGAGCGCTGCTCGACCAGGCGCCCCAGCTCCTCGACATCGGCGTCGGCCACGGACGGGACGGTATCGGGTGTTCGGCTCAACGTCGCGACCGGCGTGGCCAGGACGCGGTCGGGATCGCACACGGCCACCCCGACCCGCACCGTGCCGACGTCGACACCGAGCACGACACCCGGCCTCCCGCCGGCGGCGGGCGTCATCCGGCGGCCAGCTCGCCCACCCGCCACTCCACGGCCGCGAGCGCCTCGCCCACCTTGGCGGCGTCCTGGCCCCCGCCCTGGGCGATGTCGTCCTTGCCGCCGCCTCCGCCGCCGAGCACACCGGCCGCGACCCGTACCAGCTCACCGGCCCGGATGCCGCGGGCCCGCGCCGCCTCGTTGGTGGCGACGACGACGACCGGCCGGCCCTTCGCCGCGCCGGTGACCGCCACCACGCTCGGGCGGTCGGCACCGAGCCGGCCCCGGAGGTCGAGCGCCATGGTGCGCACGTCATCCGCCCCGGCGACACCGGCGTCGTGGCCGAGGAAGGTCACCCCGCCGACATCGTGAGCGCGCTCGGTGAGGCTGCCGCTGGCCGCGAGAACCTGCTCGCGGTGCACCTTCTCCAGCTCACGTTCGGCATCCTTGAGCCGGGTCACCATCGCCGACACCCGCTCGGCGAGCTGATCGGGACGAGCCCCGAGCAGACCGCTGAGCTCGGCGACGACCGCACGCTCACGAGCCAGGTACCGCATCGCGTCGATACCGACGAACGCCTCGAGCCGACGCACACCCGACCCGACCGAGGACTCGCCGGTGACGGTGAGCGGCCCGATCTGGCTGGACCGTTGCACGTGGGTGCCTCCGCACAGCTCGCGGCTCCACGGCCCGCCGATCTCGACGACGCGCACGTCCTCGTCGTAGGTCTCGCCGAACAGCGCGAGCGCACCGAGCTCGCGCGCGTCGGGCAGCGGCATCAGCGTCGCCGACACCGGGAGGTCGTGGCGCACGGCGAGGTTCGCGACCTCCTCGATCTCGCTGCGGGTGGCGGGCGAGAGCGCCGAGCTCCACGCGAAGTCCAGGCGCAGATAGCCGGGCTTGTTATAGGAACCCGACTGCAGCGCCGACGGGCCGAGCACCTCACGGAGCGCGGCGTGGACGACGTGGGTGCCGGAGTGCGCCTGGCAGGCGGAGAGCCGCCACTCGGGGTCGACCCGGGCCAGCACCGAGGAGCCGACCCGCAGCGACCCGGACCCCGTGTCCACGGTGTGTGCGAGCAGGCCCTTCACCGGCCGTTGCACGTCGACGACCCGCACCTGCGCACCGCCAGTGTCGACGGCGATGATGCCCTCGTCGGCGACCTGACCACCGGACTCGGCGTAGAACGGCGTGCGGTCGAGCACCACCTGCCCCCGCGCTCCGGGCCCGATCTCGGCCACCGGCTCGCCGTCGACGACGAGGCCCACCACCCTCGCCTCGCTCTCGAGCTCGAGGTACGCACGGAAATCGGTGGCGCCGAGTGCGCGGAGGTCGCGCCAGACCTCGGTGTTCACGTGCCCCGCCTTCTTGGCCTTCGCGTCGGCCCTGGCCCGGTCGCGCTGCTCCTGCATGAGCCGGGTGAAGCCGTCGCGGTCGACGTGCAGGCCCTGCTCGGCGGCCATCTCCAAGGTGAGGTCGATCGGGAAGCCGTACGTGTCGTGCAGCTGGAACGCCTGGTCTCCGGCGAGGATCGACCCACCGGCCTCCTTGGTGCGCGACACCGCGGTGTCGAGGATGGTCGTGCCGGCCGCGAGGGTGCGCCGGAACGCCTCCTCCTCGGCGTAGGCGATCTGGGCGATCCGATCGAAGCCGGCGGCGAGCTCGGGGTAGCTCTGCTGCATCCGTTCGAGGGACACCGGGAGCAGGTGCGGCAGGCACGGGTCCTCGAAGCCGAGCAGGCGCATCGAGCGCACCGAGCGGCGCAGCATCCGGCGTAGCACGTAACCCCGCCCCTCGTTGCCGGGGGTGACGCCGTCGCCGATGAGCATCAGGGAGGAGCGCACGTGGTCGGCGACGACCCGCAGCCGCACGTCATCGGGGTGGGACTCACCGGCCGTGTGGCCGGAGTGCGCGCCGTACTCCTTGCCGGTCATCTCGGCGGCGCGGGCGAGCACCGGGTAGACCTCGTCGATCTCGTAGAGATTGTCGACGCCCTGGAGCAGGGTCGCCATCCGCTCCAGGCCCAGGCCGGTGTCGATGTTGCGCTTCGGCAGCGGGCCGCTGATGTCGAAGTCGTCCTTGGCCCGGACCTCGGCGAGCTCTTCCTGCATGAACACGAGGTTCCAGAACTCGAGGTAGCGGTCCTCGTCGACGGCGGGGCCGCCCTCGCGGCCGTACTCGGGGCCGCGGTCGAGGTAGATCTCGCTGCACGGGCCACCGGGGCCGGGCACGCCCATGTGCCAGTAGTTGTCGAGCTTGCCGCGCCGGACGATCCGCTCGGCCGGCACGCCGACGGTGTCGCGCCAGATCTCGTAGGCCTCGTCGTCGTCCTCGTAGACGGTGGGCCAGATGAGGTCGGGGTCGAGGCCATAGCCGCCGGCCGACTGGGAGGTGGTGACGAGCTCCCAGGCGAGGCGGATCGCGCCCTCCTTGAAGTAGTCGCCGAAGGAGAAGTTGCCGTTCATCTGGAAGAACGTGCCGTGCCGGGAGGTCTTGCCGACCTCCTCGATATCACCGGTGCGCACGCACTTCTGCACGCTGGTCGCGCGCTCCCAGGGCGGGGACTGCTGCCCGAGGAAGTACGGCTTGAACGGCACCATGCCGGCGTTCACGAACAGCAGGTTCGGGTCGTCGTGGACGAGCGGAGCGGAGGGCACGACCGTGTGGCCGTTCTTCTCGAAGAAGGCCAGCCAGCGACGCCGGATCTCAGCGGTTTCCATGTGGGTTCTGTCCTCGGGGTGGCCGTGCACGGGCTCGCGTCATCGTATGCCGCGGCGGCACGGAGCGGTCGGGGGCGGTCGGAGGCGGGGGCTCAGCGCCCCCGCGGAGCTCGCTCCCCGGTGGAGCCCGGCAGGGCCCGGCAGGGGGGCAGCGAGCGTGCCGGGTCGTCCTCGCTCCCGGTGCCCACCCGAGCAGACTCCGGCGTGCCGTCGACGTTCGCCGGCTGATGCACGACACCGTCGAGAGTGACCTCCATGCCGACGACCCTACTGGCGGCGTGGTGGTCGGGACCCGCGCGTTCCCGTCCTGTCGTCCTCGGAGCGGCTCAGCGGCCGAGTCGCTCCCGGAGCCAGCGCCACCGCTCTTGGAGCCGCGCCTCGAAGCCGCGGTCGGTGGGGTGGTAGTACTCGGCGGCGCCGTGCAGGTCGTCGGGCAGGTACTGCTGGTGGGCGACCGCGTCGGGCTCGTCGTGGGCGTACACGTAGCTCGGCGCCGCGTCCTGACCGGCCGCACTCGCCGCGGCCTCCGCGACCCGGCCGGCCGCGCCGTAGCCGCTGCCGCGCAGGTGCAGCGGCACCGGGCCGCCCTTCCCGGAACGCACGTCGGCGATCGCCGCGTTCACTCCGAGGTACGCCGCGTTCGACTTCGGCGCGAGGGTGTTGTGCACGACGGCCTGGGCGAGGATGATCCGCGCCTCGGGCATGCCGATCTGCGCCACGGCGTGCATCGCCGCGACGGCGGTCTGCAGCGCGGTCGGGTCCGCCATGCCGACGTCCTCGGAGGCGGCGATGACGACCCGCCGGGCGACGAAGCGCGGGTCCTCGCCGGCCTCCAGCATCCGGGCGAGGTAGTGCAACGCGGCGTCGACGTCGGAGCCGCGCATGCTCTTGATGAGCGCCGACGCGACGTCGTAGTGCTGGTCGCCGGTGCGGTCGTAACGCACCGCCGCGTGCGCGACCGCCTGCTCGGCGTGAGCGAGGGCGATCTCCGGTGCCGCCGGACGCTCCGCTCCGGGGGCCAGTGCGTCGTCGGCCACCCCGGCCGCCGCCTCGAGGAAGGTGAGCGCGCGGCGAGCGTCGCCGCCCGCCATCCGCACGAGGTGGGCGCGAGCGTCATCCGCGAGCGTGTAGGCCCCGGCGAGGCCGCGCTCGTCGATGACCGCAGAGTCGATGACGTCGGCGAGCTGGTCGTCGTCGAGCGGGGTCAGGGCGACCAGGACCGACCTCGAGAGCAGGGGCGCGATGACCGAGAAGCCGGGGTTCTCGGTGGTGGCCGCGACGAGCACGACGAGGCGGTTCTCGACGCCGGGGAGCAGGGCGTCCTGCTGGGCCTTGCTGAACCGGTGGATCTCGTCGAGGAAGAGCACGGTCTGGCGGCCGTAGAGGTCGCGGCTGCGGGTGGCCGACTCCATGACGGCGCGCACGTCCTTGACCCCGGCGGTCACCGCGGACAGCTCGACGAACTCGCGCTCGGCCGCGGTGGCGACGAGGTGCGCGAGGGTGGTCTTGCCGGTGCCGGGCGGGCCGGAGATGATCGCCGACAGCGGCCCGGCCGCGCCACCCTGGCCCTCGATGAGCCGGCGCAGCGGACTGCCGGGCCGCAGCACCTCCGCCTGTCCACGTACCTCGGCGAGGGTGCGTGGGCGCATCCGCACCGCGAGCGGAGGAACGATGCCGGATGACGCACCGCTGCCGTCGGTCTCGGCGCGCCGCTGCGCGGCCGCGCGGAACAGGTCGGCGCCGTCCTGGGTCACGTGCGGAGCCTAACGAGCGGTACCGGGCGTCGCGGATGCTTGTGTCGCGTCACCTCGATGAGCCGCCCTGGGGATGGCCGACGCGAGACCGAGTACGGCTCAGTAGTAACCGATCTCGCCGTCGAGCATCTCGCGCACGAGATCGAGGTGACCCGCGTGGCGAGCGGTCTCCTCGAGCAT
>JBOFLR010000715.1:0-33835 GCA_051657965.1 Dermatophilaceae bacterium | reverse complement strand
CTCTCGGCGGGCACCCAGCCGGACAGGGAGGACCAGAACACGGTGTCGCGATCGACGTCGGCGCTGTCCAGGGGCAGCGAGGAGAGCGGCCCGGACACGGCGTACTCGGGCCGAGCCTCCATGACGCAGAACGGGTTTCTCTCCGGGTCTGCGAGCACCACCCACGGCACGTCGCGCTGTCCGATGTCGAGGTGGCTCGCGCCGAGCGCCAGGGCGCGCTCGACGACCTCGCCCTGCCGCTCGCCACCGCAGACCTCCAGGTGCAGCCGCGGGGACGGCTCCCTCGGTTCCGGAACGGACGAGAAGCAGAGGTCGAGGTATGCGTCGCCGGCGATCGTCATCCGCGTCTCGAACGTCTCCGTGGTGTCGGTGAGAGTCGTGGCGCCGAGCAGCGCCTCCCAGAACCGGCCGAGGCGGCGCGGGTCGAGTGCGTCGACGACGATGTTCTCCAGGTACATGCTCCACGTCCTATCACCGAACTCGCCGTCGCGGCGGAAACCGTGCCACGGTGAGAGCGACGAACGAACGGGAGGAGAACCCGCGTGCGCGAGAGCCCCGGGCGGCGCGACCTGCTGGCCGCCGGCCTGCTCACCGCCACCGCCACGGCCGCGACCTTGGCGGCCTGTACCGGGGATGACGACCGGTCCCGCAGGTCTGGCGACCGAGGTCGACCCGAGCCGGGCGGCGGCCGCAACGCTCCCGGCCACCGGCTGGTCCTGGCGCCGGAGGCGAGCCTGGTCGACGCTGCGGCGGAGCCCAGCGTGGCGTTCACCCGCACCCTGCTCGCCGCGGCCACCGCCGTCGTCGTGTGTCCTGCTGACCCGGCCGAAGTAGCCGAGGCGGTCCCGCTGGCGACCCGTCTCGGCATCCCGCTGCTCGTCTCCGGTCCGCAGCTGCGGCCCGAGCTCGACCGGCTGGGTGTGCGCACCGTGGTCGCCACGGCGCCCGGCTCGGCCACCCCGTCCGAGGTGGGTGAGCGCGAGGTGGTCGACAGCGGTGCCGCGCGCTCCCTTCCGGGGCTGCCACTCACCCGCCCCGCTCGCGGACCGGTGCTCGTGGTGCGGCAGGGCACCACCGTGCCCGCCGTCGTCGAGGCGACGCTCGCCGCCACTCGCGCGACCCGGGCGGTCGCCCAGGCCGCCGACATCCGCGCCGACCCCGAGGTGTGCACGGCGCTGCGCTCGTCGTCGGAGGCACCGGTCGCCGGGTTCGGCGACCTCGGGCCGGTCGAGCGCTTCGCGCCGCGGGTGCGCACCACCCGCCGGGCTCCCGAGCTCCCCGGCGGAGGCCTGCTGCCGTTCCCGGCCCGGCGGATGGTGGCGCTCTACGGTCATCCCGAGACCCCGGCGCTCGGCATGCTCGGCGAGCAGGGGCCCGAAGCCGCCGTCCAGCGAGCACGAGCGCTGGCCGCGCGCTACGCGGCCGCACTGCGCCAGCCCGTCGTCCCGGCCTTCGAGCTGATCGCCACGGTGGCCACCGGTGCGGCCCAGCGCGACGGCAGCTACTCGCGGCGCACACCGGTGGAGGTGCTGCGCCCGTGGGTGGAGGTCGCCGAGCGGGCCGGGGTGTACGTGGTGGTCGACCTGCAACCGGGGCGCACCGACTTCCTCACCCAGGCCCGCGCGTACGAAGAGCTGCTGCGCCGGCCGGGAGTCGGGTTGGCGCTCGACCCCGAGTGGCGGCTGGCCCCCGGACAGCGGCACCTGAGGCAGATCGGCTCGGTCGGCATCGACGAGGTCAACGCGGTCGGCTCCTGGCTCGACGGCCTGGTGCGCACTCGCGACCTGCCCCCGAAGGTCCTCGTGCTGCACCAGTTCCGGCCGTCGATGGTGCGCGACCGCGCACGCCTGGACACCACGCTCGATCAGGTGCAGTGGCTCGTCCACGCCGACGGTCAGGGGTCGCAGGGCGACAAGCAGAGCACCTGGGCGCGGCTGCGTGCGGGCCTGCCGGCCGGAACCTGGCTCGGCTGGAAGAACTTCGAGGACGAGGACGACCCGATGCTCAGCCCCGAGCAGACCGCCGCCCGGGTTCGCCCGGTTCCCTGGTTCCTCTCTTACCAGTAGCCGCCTCGTTCACGGCGTGCGACCTCCCTCGGGGGCGAGGTAGAGCCACCGGCCGGCGCGGCGTTCGAAGCGGCTCCGCTCGTGCAGCTCCCCGCGCTGCCGGGTCACGCCCTCGCCGGACTGCCACCGGGCACGGAACTCGACGATGCCGGTGTCGTCGTCGGGGCCGCCGCCGAGGACCTCGACCACGGTCAGGCCCACCCATCGCACCCACGGGTCGGGCTCGACGATGTCGGGCCGCGTCCGTGGGTGCCAGGAGCGGTACAGATGGTGCCCGTCGGCCGCGGCGTAGGCGGTGTAGCGCGAGCGCATCAGCTGCTCGGCAGTGGCCGCGTGCCGCTCGCCCCGGACGATCGGGCCACAGCACGCGCCGAGTGACACGCCGTCCCGAGTCCCGCCACACGGACACGGCGTCTCGTCGACGAGCAGGTCCTCGGCCTCGCCGGTCGCCGACACCCACGCGAACGCCCCGCGCCGGTTCGGTGCACCGTGCCCCATGCCGGCGATCCTCGCACCGAACGGTGGAGGTGGCCAGCCGTCCGGATGACGACGCCTCACCCCGTCGGTCCGAAGCGCGCGGACATCCGGATGGCCGGATGCCGAACCCGCCGGTGGCCGCTTCCTCGGTGCCTACGTTTCGTCGTGGCAGACAACGACCACGCCCCGGAACACAGGAGATCTCGATGAAGCGTCCGTCCTCTCGCACCGCGCGGATCGTCGCGTGGAGCGCCGTGCCCCTCGCGTTCGTCGCGAGCGCCGGGCTCGTCGCCACCTCGTCCTACTCGGCGTTCAGCGCGCAGACGTCGAACGCGACGAACAACTGGGCTGCCGGCACCGTCAACCTCACCGACGACGACAGCAACACCGCGATGTTCTCGGCGACCGGCCTGAAGCCGGGCGACACCGGCAGCAGGTGCATCGCCGTCACCTCGACGGGCACCGTCCCCTCGACCGTCAAGCTGTTCGGCACCGGCCCCGCCACCACCAACGCGCTGTCCACGCACCTCACGCTCACGGTGACCCAGGGCACCGGCGGCTCCTTCGGGTCGTGCACCGGCTTCACGCCGCTGTCGACCGGCTCCGCGGTGTACTCCGGGTCGCTGGCGGCGTTCGGTGGCTCGGCCACGTCGTACGCGACCGGCCTCGGCACGTGGGCGCCCACCGGTACGGCCTCGGAGACCCGCGTCTTCAAGTTCGACTACACCTTCAACAGCTCCGCACCGAACAGCACCCAGGGCGGCACCGCCGCGATCGGCTTCACCTGGGAAGCCCAGAGCTGACGCACGACCTCGTCGTGGACGATCGACCCCCTCCCGTGACACCCGGACCGGACGGCCCCACCGTCCGGTTCGGGTGGTCGCGGTTGGTGATCGCCACCCTGGCCCGGGCGGTGCTCGCCGTGGCGCTCGGTCTCGCCCTGTGGTCGGCCGCGCCGACGGTCATCGGCTGGGAGCCGACCACCGTGGCCACCGGGTCCATGGAGCCGCGCATCCACGTCGGGGACGTCGTCGTGGCGCGGCCGGTGGCAGCCGCCGACGCGCAGCCGGGCCAGGTGCTGCTCGTCGACGACCCCGACCGGCCGGGCCGGCTGCGCCTGCACCGGCTCGTCGAGCGCGACGACACCGGCGGGCTGGTGCTCAAGGGCGACGCGAACCCGCATCGGGACTCCACGCCCGTGCCCCCCGACGCGGTGCACGGCGTCGGCGTGCTCCGCGTGCCGTGGGCCGGCGTGCCGGCCGGGTGGGCCACGACCGGACAGTGGCACCAGCTCGGCCTGCTCGCCCTCGCCGTCACCGCCCTGCTCGCGCTCACGACGCTCGACCGCGCGTTGCGGCGCGACGAGCCAGGCGGGCGCGCGACGGAACCCGGCCGCGCGGCACCGGTCGGTGCGACCGACCTGGCCCCGGCGGTGCAGGCGGTCGGGCTGGGTGCTGCTCACCCCCTTCGCGCGTGGTGGGTCTGGGCTGCGGCGCTCGCCGGCGTCGCAGCGCTGGTGGCCACCGCGGCACCGCCCTCCCTCGCCGCGCTGGCCGGAACGACCACGTCACCGACCTCGACGCTGTCCGCCCGCTACGCCTCGTGCAGTACCGCGGTGCTCGCCACGGCGCCACAGGTGTACTACCGGTTCGAGGAGAACCCGAAGTCGGCCGGTGTCATCGCGGCCGACAGCTCCGGCAACGGGGCGAACGGCAGCTACGGTCCTGGCGTCGGCTCCGCCAACAACCGGCCGTGTGTCAGCGACGGCGGGCGGGTCGCGCGGCTGAACGGCACGAGCGGCCAGGTGTTCGGTCCCGCCGCGGCCTTCCCGATGTCGAACACCTTCACCATGAGCGTCTGGTTCCGCACCGCGGTCGCCCAGGGAAAGATCGTCGGCTTCGGCACCAGCCAGAACGGCTCGTCGGGCCAGTACGACCGCCACCTGTACGTCGACACCGCCGGACGTCTGGTCTTCGGGGTGTACCCCGGCAGCGTGCAGACCGTACAGACACCGGCAGCCGTCACCGACAACGCGTGGCACCTGGCGACGGCGACGTTGTCACCGGCCGGGATGCGGCTCTATCTCGACGGCGCGCTGGTGGCGTCGAGCGCCACCACGACCGCCGAGGCGTACCCGAGCGGTTACCTGCGGATCGGGCGGGACTCGCTCGGCGGCTGGCCCGGTGCGGGCTCCACCTACTTCCAGGGCGACCTCGACGACGTCGCGTACTGGACCTCCGCGCTGACCGCCGCGCAGGTGCAGCAGATCCACGCCGCCCGGCTCCCGTAGCGAACCGGCGTCACACCGGCTGCCGCCCCGGACTGCGCTGCGGCCACGGGACGTCGACCGGCCGGAGCCCTGCCCAGCCGCCGTCGCGCAGGCGGGCCGCGACGAGCACGCCGAGGGCGAGGCTCGGGTTGTGCAGCGCGCCGGCGAGCACGGCGTCGACCGCCTCGTCGAGCGCGACCCGGCGCACCGGCATCCCGAGCTCTTCTCCGGTGCGCGCGTGCCGTTCCGCCTCGGGAACCAGGCTCAGGTCACGGGCCAGGTAGATGCGCAGCGACTCGGTCGACCCGCCGGGTGAGGCGTGGTGGTCGACCAGCGTGTGCCACCGCGCCGCGACCGTGTCGGCCTCCTCGTGCAGCTCCCGGGCCGCGGCCACCCACGGCGGCTCGCCCTCGACGTCGAGCAGACCGGCCGGCAGCTCCCACTCGAACGCCCCCACCGGATGGCGGTACTGCTGGACGAGCAGCACCCGGCCGTCGTCGTCGAGAGCCAGCACGGCCACCGCACCGGTATGTGCCACGTACTCGCGGCGTAGCCGCCCGGCCGCCCCGAGATCGAAGGTGTCGGCCACGACATCCCACACCGCCCCTCGATGCAGCACCTCCGAGGTCGCTACCGGCGCACGGCGGAGGTCGTCGCGCAACGGGGCGCGGTCGTCATCCGCCCCGGGGAGGGCGTCAGGCATGCGCCTCGGCGACTTCCGGATGACGCGGACGCTCGACCTCGACCAGCCGCGAGGCGCGCTGCTGCTCGATCGCCGTACCCACCAGCCCCGCGAAGAGCGGGTGCGCGCGGGTGGGCCGCGACTTGAACTCGGGGTGCGCCTGGGTGGCGACGAAGTACGGGTGCACCTCCGGCGGCAGCTCGACGAACTCGACCAGCCCGAGGTCGGGATGAGTACCGCTGACCCGCAGCCCGGCCGCCTCGAGGGCGGGGCGGTAGGTCTCGTTGACCTCGTAGCGGTGGCGGTGCCGCTCGTCGGCCAGGGCGGCGCCGTACGCTCCGGCGACGAGCGACCCCGGCAGGAGCTGCGCCCGCTGGCTGCCCAGCCGCATCGTGCCGCCGAGGTCGCCGGCACCGTCGACGTACGCCTTCTGCTCCTCCATCGTCGCGATCACCGGCGCCGGCGTGCCGGGGTCGAACTCGGTGGAGCTCGCGCCCTGGATGCCGGCGACGTTGCGCGCGAACTCGATGACCATGCACTGCAGTCCGAGACAGATGCCGAGCGTCGGCACCTGCCGCTCTCGAGCCCACCGCAGCGCGCCGACCTTGCCCTCGATCCCGCGTACGCCGAAACCCCCCGGCACGAGCACGGCATCCACACCCCCGAGGGCGCGCTGGGCGCCGGCCTCGGTCTCGCAGTCGTCGGACGGCACCCACCGGATGCGCACCCGCGCGTCGTGGTGGAACCCACCCGCACGGAGCGCCTCGGTGACCGACAAGTACGCGTCGGGCAGGTCGACGTACTTGCCGACCAGCGCGACCTCGACGTCGTGTTCGGGTTCGTGCACCCGGTGCAGCAGGGTGTCCCACGCCGTCCAGTCGACGTCGCGGAAGGTCAGCCCGAGCCGGCGCACGACGTAGGCGTCGAGCCCCTCACGGTGCAGCACCTTGGGGATGTCGTAGATGCTCGGCGCGTCGACGGCCGCCGCGCACGCCTCGGCGTCGACGTCGCACATTAGGCTGATCTTGCGCTTGATCGAGTCGGGGATGGCCCGGTCGGCCCGGAGCACGAGCGCGTCGGGCTGGATGCCGACCTGCCGCAGCGCGGCGACCGAGTGCTGGGTCGGCTTGGTCTTCAGCTCGCCACTGGGCGCGAGGTACGGCACGAGCGAGACGTGCAGGAAGAACACGTTGTCGCGGCCGAGGTCGTGGCGCACCTGCCGGGCCGCCTCGAGGAACGGCAGCGACTCGATGTCGCCGACGGTGCCCCCGATCTCGGTGATGACGATGTCGGGCGCCTCGGCCGGGTCGACCCCGGGGCTGCCCGCGGCCTGGGCCCGCATCCGCTCCTTGAGCTCGTTGGTGATGTGCGGGATGACCTGCACGGTGTCGCCGAGGTACTCGCCGCGCCGCTCCTTGCTGATGACGCGGTGGTAGACCTGCCCGGTCGTGACGTTGGCGCTGCCCTTGAGGCTCACGTCGAGGAACCGCTCGTAGTGACCGATGTCGAGGTCGGTCTCGGCGCCGTCGTCGGTGACGAAGACCTCGCCGTGCTGGAACGGGTTCATCGTGCCCGGGTCGACGTTGAGGTACGGGTCGAGCTTCTGCATCGTGACCCGCAGCCCGCGGGCCCGGAGCAGGTGCCCGAGCGAGGATGCCGTGAGGCCCTTGCCGAGCGACGAGGCGACCCCCCCGGTCACGAAGATCTGTTTCGTCTGCATCACCACGGGCTTCAACGATACGTCATGACCCGCGGCCGTCCGGGCCGGTCCGAGGTGCGCCCCACCGCGTGTCTCGACGCGTGAGCGGCGGATGCGGTACGGCGTAGGTCGTTGTCCTCTCGGACGGATGCGGATTCCGGCCGATGCCGTGTCACGCGGCGGGCCCTAGCGTCGGCATCATGAACCGCTCGGACACTGAAAGGGTCGAGCACGGGGCCCGCGCGCCTGCTGCTCGAGGTGGCGTTCCGCCTGCTCGGGCGCGGATCGACGACGACCGCGACCTCGACGACATCCTCGACGCACTCGACGCCGACCGCGAGGCACTCGGCGCCGCCGGCAGCATGATGTCGGCGGTGGAAGCGGTCGGGCGAAGCGCAGACCGGCTGGTCGAGGTCCGAGTCCGCGGCCTGGGCTCGCTGTCCGGGGTCGTGATCCACCCCGACGCCATGCGCCGACACGACCATGTCTCGCTGGCCGCTGCCGTGGTCGACGCCTTCAAGGTCGCGTCGCAAGCGGCCGCCACCGAGGTCGTCGGCGCCTTCCCGCAGGTCTTCGGCGACATCGGCGACTGGGTCGACCCCCCCGAGGTCGAGCATGGCGAGGCATCCGCCGCATCTGTCACTCCGGAGGCGCACCGGCGCGCGGTGACTGCGTGGCGCGAGGCGTCACACGGAGCCGGGTCGCGCTGATGTCATAGGGGCTCATCCGCCCCTCGACCTCACCCACCGTTCGGCATCATGGCCCTCGTCCACGCCGACCGACCGCGGTTCTCCTCGACCGGTCAGAACGCATTGCCGTCGATTTGGTCCTCGCTGCGAGAGACCTTGGCCACCTGGCCGGCAGCGAGCTCATCGGTGACCACGTAAGAGCCGGCGGCGACCGTCGCGTCGTCGGCGATGGTCTGGAAGTTGCGGCCGGACGTCACCGCGTTCGCCGCGTGCCGGCTGATGAACCGGTTGATCACGTCGGCGGCACGGTGGCTGCCGACCTGGCCGGCGGTCACCGTGGACCAGGCACCTGCCCGACCGGCGATCTCGTCGCCGCTCTCCCACAGCTCACCGCTGGCCACCCGCACCTGATCGGTGTCGATCTCGTACGAACCCGGTCGTTCGTCGGTCATCGCATCTCCTCTGGCTCGTCAGGAACAAGCCGGACTGGCTTGCTCGGCATGTCATCAGCTGACGGCGTCCCGCTACCTCCGGTCTCCCGTCGGCCGGTCCTTCACCTCCGGGGTCAACCCACCGCCACCGTCCACGTCAGGGCGGTGGACGAGGCGCTGATAGCTCTCGTACTCTTCCTTGCTGATGGTTCCGTGGTCAAACGCCTGCTGCACCTGATAGTCGATCTCCTCCGTGCGTACGGAGGCGGCGTACTCGTAGTAGTCGTGCTGCACGGACTGGTAGATCTGCCGGACATTGTCCGAGAGCTGGTCCTGGTTGTGCCGGAGGCGGGTGGAGAGATCCTCGGCCGCTTCCTCGTTGTAGCCGGACTGCTGGGACGCCTCACGCAGCTCTAGGTTGTAGGTGTGAGTGCGGTCGGCGTACTCCTGGCCGTATCCGTGCAGCTCCTGGGTGACCTCACGGTTCTCCTGGCCCAGCTGCGCCGTCGTGCGGTCACCGTCCAAGCCCTGGTCGCGAGTCTGCTCGATCGACCGGTTGGTGTTCTCGATGTTGTTTGCTTCGTTGCGGTCGTTGTTCTGATTCGCGAAATATGTTTCTTCGTTGGTCTGTTCTGATCTTTCCTTGACCAGGCGGGCATCCTCGAGCTGTTGCTCGCTGACAATCTCGTAGTTGCGCCCGGCCGCGTCGATGAACACCTCGGCGTGATAGTTCATCTGCGCCTGCGACCGGCCGGCTGCCGGCACGTCCTTCACGACCGGTATGTCATCTAGGGGGCTGATGAACTTGCCGATCCCGTCTACCGGGTTGAGACCTTGTATCGTTCTCTGGTCGGCCTCGATGAACTCCTTCGCCTCTTCTGGAGAAATGTGGTGGAGCACCGGCCTCTCCGCATCGACCCGGGTCACGTCAGGAACGTTGCGGTCTCCGATCGTCGTGTTGGCGCCGAGTGTGGCGCGGGCCACGTCGACCTGGGCAGAGCTCTGCGCGACCTGAACCCGCTGCTCGTCGATGGCCTGCTGCAGGCCCGAGGAGACGCCAGGGGTCGTCGGGTACTGCTCGCCGAAGATCTGCTCCGGTGTGCGGCCGGAGTCCGGCCAGTCCGAGTCGGCGGGCCGAGAGGTGATGCCGAACTCCTGCTCAAGCTTCCGGTACACCTCAGGCAGCGAATGTGTCTTGCGCAGCTCGTCGAACCGGGCTTGGGTCTGGTCGTTCCATTTGCCTGGTTCGACGAGCTGGTTGAGCCGGGCAGCGGCGTCGTCCTCGCTCTCCGCAGCCAGATCCTGGCCGATCTGGAAGCTCCGGCTCTCGTTCAGGCGGTCGACGTCCTGCTCCTGACCATCGAGGGCGAGGTCGTAGCGCTGCAGGAGGTTTCGCTCGTGCTCGTCGATCGCACGCGCTTGGCTCAGCTCGTAGGCGTCTTTCCCGGCATCGCGCAGGTGGTCACCCTGGTCGAGCGACGACCACCGTTGCCACGCCGCGATCGCGTGGTTGTCTTCGAGTGCCTGTTTGCGGTTGCGAAGATCGATGTCCTGATAAGCCTGGCTGAAGTCGGTGGAGTTGATGCCGTTGTAGCTCCCCAGGTACGCAATGTCCCGCTCTTTGATGCCATGCGCCATCCCGGCATACTCGCTCTCGAGGTAGGCGCGCTCCTCGGCCGTGAGCCCCTCTACTTGGTAGTCCAGCGGCTTGGTGCCGTCGACACCCTTGAAGATCGTGAAATTGACGGGAACGCCGTCGACCTCCGTCTCGAACGAGTCCGCAGATGGCGTCAAGGGTCCGACATTGCCGACGTCAGGATTTATCGTGCTCGGATTCGATCCGTCGATGTTCGCCTCGACCGGCAACTCTGCAGTACCTTTTGGCGGTGTGTTGTCGAACTTCCCATTCGTTCGACTCTCCGGCGTAGGCTGCGGCTGGTCCGCGGGCGGCGGTAGCTCCGACGGCACCTTGATGTGAGAGTCACTGCCGGGCAAATTGGTACGGTTGGAGTTTTGCGCGACGAGAACAGGGTCGCCGAGGTTAGCCTGGAGGTTGTCGACCAAGGCCCAGTGGTTCTCCATCTCGCGCTTCACGACACCAGAGGCGTCGTTCATCTGGCGGGTGTAACCGTTCTGCAGGACCCAGTACTGCTGGATTGCCTCGTCGCTGAGGTAACGGCCGACGTTGTTCTCACGCAGGGCTCGGCTCTCCTGCTCGGCGATCTCGTAGTGGTCCAGACCGCGGGCGACCCGTCGCTGGCTCACCGACGTGTTCGCGAGGAACGTCTGGATGTGCTCTCGGCCACGGCCCAGGTCGGCCTGCAGCTTCTCGTGCTGCCCGACTTCGCCGTTCAACTGTGTCGAGAACGCATCCGCGCCAGACCCGCCACTCCAGGCAAACTTGACATCGCCGGGGTTCTCCCCACCGCTGCCGAGCTGACCGGCCGTGTCATGCCCCGCACCGAGGTTCGCCGCACGCAGGATGTCTGCGTCGCTCTGCCGTGTCATGACCGCTCCTTCGACACGACGTCGCCCCTGCTGTCGGGCGACGCCTTCGTGTCCGGCCCACGCTAGGTAACCGGGGCGGCTCTCGGCATCGTCGCTACGTCGCGTTCACCATGGGTACTTGTCCGCATCGGCGACGCCGGCCCGCCCGCGGACCTCCTTCAGCGGTCGGGTGCCGGACGCACCGACGCGTACGCAGCGAGGGCGGCCTCGAGGGTGTCGGTCTCGGTCGGCAGGTCCGCTGCCCGCTCGACCGCCTTCGAGCGCAGGTCGTCGCGCACCGTGCCGTGCCGGATGACGTCACGCACCGCCCGCGCGAGCGCCGCGGCGTCGTCCGCGGGCACCAGCAACGCCGCGTCTCCCACGGTGGCGGCAGTACCGCCCACGTCGGTCGCCACTACCGCGGCACCTGCGTGCAGCGCCTCCTGGAGCCCGACCGGCTGCCCCTCCCAGCGCGCGCTGGAGACGACCACGTCGGCGGCGGCGAGCAGGTCGGGGATATCGGCCCGGTGGCCGAGCAGGCGGACCGGCAGGCGTTCACTGTCGATACGCGCCTGGAGCGTCGCCCGAAGCGGCCCGTCACCCGCGACGACCGTGGTCAGCTCGAGGTCCTGGTCGAGGTCGCGGAGGCGCCCGTGAGCGTCGAGCAGCAGGTCCAGCCCCTTCTGCGGAGCGAGGCGCGCGAGCACGACCGCCAGGGCCGTGCCGGCCTCGACCCCGAGGGCGGCACGCACCGTCTCCCGGTCGCGGGTCGCCGCCCGGCGCGGTGGCGCGGCGACGACGGCGAGCCCGGTGCGGCGGGCGCCGAGCGTCGTCATCCGCTGCACGAGGTCGGCCGACACGCCGAGCACGAGGTCGCAGCGCGAAGCGACGACCCGCTCGAGACCGGCGTACGCCAGGCCGGTCAGCCGGCCGGAGGGCGCGGCGTTGTGCAGGGTGGCCACCACCGGCGGAGCACCGCGCCCCGATGTGGCCAGGGCCGCCACCGCGGCGGCGCGCAGTCCATGAGCGTGCACGACATCGGCCCCGGTGACGAGCCGAGACACCTGCCGCACCGCACGCGCGTCCTGCCGAGGGCGCGGGCGCTCACCGAGCTCCACCACCGCCGTCGAGGACGCCGAGGCCGTGAGGTCGAACGCGACCAGCACGTCGGCGGGAGCCGCGACCACCACATGGTGCCCGGCACGCACCAGCGAGGCGGTGAGACCGGCGACGTGCCGGCCCACCCCACCGGCACTCCTCCCGAGCACCACGAGCACCCTCATCGCTCCGCCTCGCCGCGGCGTCGGGCCCGGCCGCGCCGCATGATGTCGGCGAACATCGTCCGGTCGCCGACCGTGAAAACGAGCACCGCGGCCACCAGCGCGGCGGAACCGGCCGCGACGCCGACCACGAGCACCTCCATCACGTCGTCGAGCGGCCGTCCCCGCGTGACGAGGTCACCGACGAGGATCGCCATGGCCAGCGCCACGATCAGGCTTCCGGCGGTGCGAGCGGCTCCGGCCGTCGCGGCCGACCCCCAGGCACGCCGGACCAACAGCACCAGGCCCACCCCGGCGACCGTCATCCCCGCCGAGGAGGCCAGGCCCAGCGCCCACAGCGTCACCGCCGGTCCGCGCCCGGTGCCGACGACGACGAGCGGCGGCACCGCGGCGATGCTCCATCCGAGCGCGGTGACCGCCGCGGCATGCAGCGGCCGACCCCGCACGTAGGTCGCCCGGGTCAGGAGCGCGATGAGCCCGAACCCGACCAGTCCCGGGGCGTATGCGGTGAGCGCCACCGGCATGGCGTCGAGCGCTGCGGTACTCGCCCCATCGAGACCGCGCCCCCGGTCGAGGATGCCGAAGAACGCGCCGACGGCCGGAGCGGCCGCGCAGAGCACCCCCGTGGACAGCCCGGTGAGCACCAGGACGGCGCGGATCGACCGGGCCAGGGTGGCCGCGGAGTCCTCGCCCGCGCCCGCTCGGGCGGCCAGCGCCGGGAAGACGCTCGTCGCCACCGGCACGGCGAGCACCGCGTAGGGCAGCAGGTACACGGCCTGCACGTAGCCGTAGACCGGGAAGGTCCCCCGATCGCCCGACCGGTTGGCCAGCCAGATCGTGGTCAGCACCGCGCCCTGTTGAGCGACCAGCGCGAGCCCTCCCGCACCGGCGAGCCGGCCGATCCGCCGAGCGTCGTCGGTATCGAGCCGCCAGGCCGGTCGCCAGCGCCAGCCGGTGGCGAGCGCCGGCGCGACCAGCGGCAGCGCCAGGGCTGCGACGCCCGCCGTGGTCCCCCAGCCGAGCACCGCGACCGCCTGGTCCGAGACCCGCGACGGGGCGGTCTCGCCGCCGGTCAGCTCGCCATACCAGAGATACGACCCGAGGACGACGACCGAGGAGAACAACGGTGCGAGCGCCGCGGTGAGGAACCGGCGATGGGCGTGCAGCAGACCGGTGAGCACGATGCCGACCCCGTAGAGCGGGACCTGCAGGGCGAAGATGCGGAGCAAGGTGGCGGCCAGGCTCCGGGCCTGCGGGTCGAAGTCGTCGACGAGGAAGGTCGCGAGGGGTGCCGCGAACAGGAACAGCGCCGCACCCAGCGGAACGAGCACGGCGACGGTCCAGCTGAGCAGCACCGAGGCGAGCGCGTCGGCACGCTCCGGCTCGCCGGCGCCGATGCGATGGGCGATCAGTGGGACGGCAACGGCGGCGAGCGTGCCGCCGGCAGCGACCTCGAAGACCACGTTCGGCAGGGCGTTGACGCTCTGGTAGATCTCGCCGACCCCGCCCGCACGCACCGCCTCGGCGAACCCGAGCACCCGCGCCAGCCCCGCCATCCGCGACAGCAGCGTCACGACGGCGATCAGCCCGGCCGCTCCGGCGATGCCGGCGGCGAGTCGGCGCCGCGTCATCGGGGTGGCCGACCCCAGGCGTCGATCTCCCGGAGCACCGGGGTGGATTCGATGACCGCGGTGAAGCTCACGCGCTCGGACGCCACGGTGAGTGCCGTGAGCACGACGAGCACCGCCATCCGGCCGCGTCGCCCGGATGCCGACACGAGAGCGAGGCCCAGCAGCGCGCCGGCGGCGTTGGCCCCGGTGTCCCCGAGCATGGACTCCCCAGCCAGGTCGGGCCGGATGACGCCGAGCGCGGCCCCCCCGGCGGCCGCCGCCAGCGCTGCCGGGTCGGCGGGTCCACGACGACCGGCCACCAGTAGGGGCAGCGCGAGGATGACGGTGGCCTTCAGGGCTCGCCCGGGGCGCAGGTCGAGGAGGTTGACGAGGTTGGCGGCTCCGGCGACGACGGCGCCGCCGAGCACGGTATCGACGCGGTGGATGTCGCCGCGGGCGCGGTCGGCGAGTGCGGCGGCGGCCAGTCCGGTGACACCGATGCCGACGACCTTCACGGCGCCGGTCGTGACCTCACCGCGCAGGGCTGCCCCGAGATGGCCGCGGAGACCTCTGGACGAGCCGTCCCCGGCGAGGTCGTCGAGCAGGCCCAGTGCCCCCGATCCCACCGCCGCGACCAGCCCGGCAGGTGCGGCGGGCGCGGCGGCTGCGCCGAGCGCGGCACCCGCGACGTAGGCAGGCCCTTCCAGGAGGGTCACGCCGCGACCGGCGTGGTTGGTGCGGGCCCACCGCCTCGAGCGCACCACCCGCCGGAGCGCGGCGAACGCGAGACCGGCACCCACTGCCCCGAGACCGGCCGATCTCACCGAGCGCCGGATCACGAGGCGGGGACGGGAGCGAAGGGCGCCTCGGCGCCGGGACCCAGCCCGTACTGGCCCACCCCGCCGCCGGTCTGCTGGACCAGACCGTGGATGACGCTTGCCCGCCCCATCGGGTCACCCACGTCGTCGACGGTCGACACGACATCGGTGGCCGTGGCGTCGTCACGCAGGGTGACGACCACCGACACGCCGTCGTCCTCGGTGGCCACGTCGGCGGCGACGAGCGAGCCCACCGACCGGGCGTCGAGAGCGATGGCCAGGTCGACCCAGCGCTCCGCCGCGCGCGTCGCGGCATCCCCGTCGGCGGGCGGCACGGCTGCGGAGAGCACCACCACCAGCTCCGCCGGCTCGAAGGTGTCGCCCCCCTCGAGGGACAGCACGCCCGCCTCGGCCAGCGCCTCGAGCCCGGTGCGGGCCACCGCCGGCTCGAGAGCGTCGCCCTCGGTAGCGGGCCGGACGAGCAGGGCCGCGAGGAGCACGTCACGCGGAGCCAACGAGCCGGTGTCGGACACGTCGACCCGGGCGGTGCGGGCCACCTGGTCGACCGCGGCGTCACGGGTCGCGGTGGTGCCCTCGTCGGCGCTCACCCAGTCCTCACCCACGGTCGTGGTCGACACGACCCGGGCTCCGGAGGAGCGCAGCGTCTCGGTCATGTCCTCGACGAGCTGGGACTCGGCCCCCGGCAACACGACCAGCGCGACCGAACGGTCACGGAGGACGCCCTCGAGCACCAGTGCGCTCGTGGCGGCGAGGTAGTCGTCGCGGCCCTCGGTGCCGGCGCGCGCCTGGTCGAGCCGCCGGTTGAGGTCGTCCTTGTCCTCGCGCAGGCCGGCGATCTGGGCATTCAAGGTGTCGCCGATCTGTCCCTGCAGCGGACCTGCGCCGAGCACGATGCCGACCGCGAGAGCGAAGAAGATCGAGACGATCGAGACCAGGTGGTACCGGAAGTCGATCACCCGAACACCCCTCGCACCGCGGCCCACACGTCGTCGAACTGGGCCCCCACCACCTGCACCAGAGCCCGGCCGCCGTCGGTGGAGTACAGCGCCGCCACCAGGGCGAGCACCCCGACCAGCAGCATGAGCACGAGGCTGAGCACCGAGATGCGAGCCCGGTAGAGCCGGCTCACACCTTTCGCATCGACCAGCTTGCCCCCCACGCGTAGCCGGGTGAGGAAGGTGCTCGCCATCCCCGACCGGCCCTTGTCGAGGAACTCCACGAGCGTCACGTGGGTACCCACGGCGACGATCAACGTAGCTCCCTTGTCGTCGGCGAGCAGCATCGCGACATCCTCGCTCGTGCCGGTGGCCGGGAACACCACCGGCTCCACGCCGAGCGAACGCACCCGCTCCAGCCCGGGAGCCCGGCCGTCGCGGTAGGCGTGCACGACGATCTCGGCACCGCTGCGCAGCGCGTCGTCGGAGACCGAGTCCATGTCGCCGACGATCAGGTCGGGCCGGTGGCGCGCCTCGATGAGCGCATCGGCGCCGCCGTCGACACCGATGAGCACCGGCTTGTACTCGCGGATGTACGCCCGAAGGGTGTCGAGGTCCTCCTTGTAGTGATAGCCCCGCACGACGATGAGGACGTGCCGCCCGTCGAGCTCGGTGCGGATGTCGGGAACGCCGACTCCGTCGAAGAGCAGCTCGCGTTCCTTGCGGAGGTAGTCCATGGTGTTCTCCGCGAAGGCCTCGAGCTGGTCGGACAGGCCGGCCCGCGCAACCATCATCGCCTCGTGCACCGACTCGGTGTCGAGCCGGGTCCCGCGTGCGACCTCCTCGGCTCCGCGCCGCACGACGTCGCCGTCGATGTCGAGGACGGTGCCGTCGTCGACGTCCATCACGGCCGCACCCGCGTGGTCCACCAGTGGGATCCCGGCCGCGACGAGGATCTCCGGGCCGAGGTTCGGGTAGCGGCCGGTGATCGACGACGCAGCATTGACGACGGCGGCCGGTCGGCACGCGACCAGGGCCTCGGCGCTCACCCGGTCGAGGTCCTCGTGGTCGATGACCGCGACGTCGCCGGGCCGTAGCCGCTTGGTGAGGTTCTTCGTGCGTCGGTCGACGCGCGCGGGGCCGGCCAGCCCGTGGTCGGGCCCCCGGTCGCGACGCGTCGGCATACGAAAGGACATCTGCACCATCCTGCCATGTCGCGTCAGGCGCGAACTCGCGCCATCAGGTCACGGGCGTGCTCCAGCGCCGCTTCCGTGGAGGAGCCTCCGAGCATGCGGGCGAGCTCGGCCACCCGCTCGTCGTCGACGACCTCGTGCACCCCGCTCCGCACGATGTGTCCGTCGTCGGCGCGTTCGACGACGAGATGCCGGTCGGCGTGCGCCGCCACCTGGGCCAGGTGGGTGACCACCACGACCTGCGCGTGCTGCGCCAGCGCGGCGAGACGGCCACCGACCTCGAGCGCCGCCCGGCCGCCGACCCCGGCGTCGACCTCGTCGAAGACGAAGGTCGGCACCGCGCCCCCGGCATCGGTGCCGCCGTCGGCCGTGGCGACCTCGATGGCGAGCATCACGCGGGAGAGTTCGCCGCCGGATGCCGCGCGCGTCACCGACCGCGGCGCGGACCCCGGCCCGGAGGCCAGCCGCACCTCGACGGTGTCGCGTCCGTCGGAGCCGAAGCGCCCGGCATCCTCGACGGCGACCTCGACGGTGGCCGCGCCCATCGCGAGATGGTTCAGCTCGTCGGTGATCCGCGCCCCGAGTGCCGCTGCGGCCGCACGACGCTGCCCGCTCAGCTCGTCGGCAGCAACCGCCTGCTGCTGCACCAGGTCGGAGACCTGACCCGCGAGGATGTCGATGCGGTCCTCGGCGCCGTCGAGCTCGGCCACCCGGGCCGCGGCCTCGCGGGCCCAGGTCAGCACGTCGTCGACGGTGGCGCCGTAGAGGCGGGTGAGGCCGGCGAGCGCAGCGCGGCGCTCCTCGACCTGGTCGAGGCGTGCCGGGTCGGCGTCGAGATCGGCGAGATAGCCGCCGAGGTCGGCGGCGAGATCGGTGGCGAGGTATCTCAGCTCGTCGACCCGAGACCCGATCGCGGCGAGCACCGGGTCGCTGTGGCTCACCGTCGTCAGTCGCGCCGACACCGCGGCCAGCTGGTCGACGACCCCCGAGCCGCCGACATCCGCCGACTCGGCCGTCTCCTCGCCCCCGGCGAGCACCAGGTGTGCTTCCCCGGCACCGGCGCGCAGCTCTTCGGCGTGGCCGAGTCGCTCGGACTCGGCGCGCAGCTGGTCGTCCTCGCCCGGTTGTGGGTCGACGGTCTCGACCCGGTCGAGCCCGGTACGCAGACTGTCGGCCTCCCGGGCCCGCTCCGCGGCGTCGTGGTGCAGCCGGTCCAGCTCGGCCTGCGCCTCGGCCAGTGCGGCGTGCACCTCGCGATAGCGGCGGAGGGCGGCCGCAAGCGGCTCTCCCCCGAACCCGTCGAGCACCTCGCGATGCTGGTCCGCTCGGCGGAGCCGCCACTGGTCGGCCTGGCCGTGGACGGCCACCAGGTACTCGGCCAGCTCGCCGAGCAGCCCGACCGGTGCCGCCCGGCCCCCCACGTGCGCCCGGGAACGCCCGTCGGCCGAGACGGTACGGACGAGCACCAGCCCGTCGCCGATGTCGGCACCGGCTTCGACGGCACGGACGGCCGCCGGGTGGTCGGGCGGGAGCGACACGACACCTTCGACGACGGTGCGGCCGGCCCCGGCCCGCACCAGGCCGGAGTCGGACCGGGCGCCGAGCAGCAGACCCAGGCCGGTGACCACCATCGTCTTGCCCGCACCGGTCTCGCCGGTCAACACCGTGAGACCCGGATGCAGTGGAAGCACCGCCTCGTCGATCACGCCGAGGTCGCGGATCCGGATCTCCTCGATCACCGGCGACCGCCCGAGCTCTGGCGACCCTCGGGACGGACCCGACGCCCGGCGCCACCTCGCCATCCGTGCACCGGGAGGTCGAACTTCTCGACCAGCCGGTCGGTGAAGACACCGGCACCGAGCCGCGCGACGCGCACCGGCTCGGCGGAGCGCTGGACCTGAACCCGTGCTCCGGGCGGCAGCGCGACAGCGCGACGACCGTCGCACCACACCACGCCGGAGCCGACGGTGTGCGGGAGCACCTCGACGGCCAGGTGCGAGCGGGGCCCGACGACGACCGGCCGTGAGAACAGCGCGTGAGCGCTGATCGGCACGAGCAGCAGCGCCTCGACATCGGGCCACACCACCGGCCCGCCGGCCGAGAAGGCGTACGCCGTGGATCCGGTGGGGGTGGCCATGACGATGCCGTCGCAGCCCCAGGTGGACAGCGGGCGGCCGTCGATCTCGACCGTGAGCTCGAGCATGCGCTCCCGCGAAGCCTTCTCGACCGTCACCTCGTTGAGCGCCCACGACGAGAAGACGACCTGGCCGTCGTCGACAGCGGTGACCTCCAGCGTCATCCGGTCCTCGACGGTGTAGTCGCGGGCGCAGATCCGCTCGACGGTGGAGTCCAGGTGCTCGCGTTCGGCCTCGGCGAGGAACCCGACGTGTCCGAGGTTGACGCCGAGCAAGGGCGCACCGGAGCCTCGGGAGAGCTCGGCGCCGCGCAGGATGGAGCCGTCGCCACCGAGCACGCAGACGAGCTCCCACCGGCCGTCGACCGGGTCGGCCGGAGCGGGTTCGACGCCGGCGACTCGAGCGAGCGGGGTGGCGTCGAGATCGTCGGTGGGGGCGCTCACCCCGATGCCGGACGCGAGGAGCCGTGCGGCCACCCCGGCGGCGAGCTGCTGGGCGTCGGGGCGGGTCTCATGAGTGACGAGCAGGACGCGGCGTGGCACGGACGGCGGTGTCATCGTCGTGCTCCACTCCTGGTGTCGGCGGTGGCGTCGCGCACGAGCGTGTCGACCCGGTGCCGACTCATTGTGTCCGACGGCACCGACCGCGCCCACACGAGGTACTCGGCGTTGCCGTGCGCGCCGACGACCGCACTGGGCCGGATGCCGTGCACGTGCAGTCCCTGGCCTTCCAACGCGTGGATGACGCCGAGCACGGCGTCGCTGCGGTCACCGGGCTCGGTGACGACACCAGTCTTGCCGAGCCGCTCCCGCCCCACCTCGAACTGCGGCTTGACCAGCACCACGAGGTCACCGTCATGGCGCAGCAGCCCGGCCAGCTCGACGGCGACGAGACGCAGCGAGATGAACGACAGGTCCGCGACCACGACATCCGCCGGACCGCCGAGATCGCGGTCCGTGATCCCGCGGACGGAGACGCCGCTGCGCTCGTCGACCCGCGGGTCGGAGGCGACGTCGGCGGCGAGCTGACCGTGGCCGACGTCGACGGCGATGACGGTGCTCGCTCCACGGGACAGGAGCACCTGGGTGAACCCGCCGGTCGAGGCACCCACGTCGATGCACCGGCGCCCGGCGATGTTGAGCCCGTGGGCAGCCCAGGCGTCGAGCGCGTCGAGCAGCTTGCCCGCGGCCCGCCCCACCCATCGCGGTCCGTCGTGGTCGACCTCGATGCGAGCAGTGACCTCGGTGCGTTGCGCGGGTTTGGTCACCAGCTGACCGTCGACCCGCACTGCCCCGAGCCTGACGAGCTCGCGTGCCTCGGTGCGAGATCGAGCCAGACCTCGGTGCACCAGCTCGACGTCGAGTCGGGAGATCTCAGCCGCCGAGGTCGCCGAGGCGCGCCTGCAAGGTCCGGTGTACCTCCTCGCCGGCGTGCAGCTGCGCGTCGAGCTCGTCCGGCGCTGCTGCCATGGTCGCCGTGGCGGTGTCGACCGCCGGGTCCCCGGTCTCCGGCGCATCACGAAACGAGTCGTCGGCGACGTCGGGCGGCGACCCACCGGCGGCGTCGGCCGGAGGACTGGCGACGTGGCCGTCCGTCACGAGCCGCTCCGCGGAGTGCCGGATGACGACTCCGTCGTCGTCGGACGGTTCGCGGCCCGCGCCGTTCGAGTAGGCGTCGTCGTCGCAGTCTTCGCCGGCGCTTTCCTGGCGGTGGACGCGGCCTTCGCCGGCGCCTTCCCGGCGCCGGACATGGCCGCCGTCTTCTTCGCCGTGGACGCGGCCTTCGTCGCCGTCTTCGCCGGTGCCTTCGTCGCCCCGGACGCAGCCTTCCCGGATGCCTTCTTCGCCGGCGCACTCCTCGCCGTGGACGCGGCCTTCGCCGGTGCCTTCGTCGCCCCGGACGCAGCCTTCCCAGATGCCTTCTTCGCCGGCGCACTCCTCGCCGTGGACGCGGCCTTCGCCGGTGCCTTCGTCGCCCCGGACGCAGCCTTCCCAGATGCCTTGTTCACCGGACGACCCGGCGAAGAAGCGTTGCTGCCTCTCGACACAGCGTCGTCGACCCTCGTAGCGGTCACGGGTTCAGCGACCGACGCATCGTCATCCACCGCGGGAGAGCGGGGCGTCGGCGCAGCGGGTCGTGTCGGCCGGGTAGCCACGCCCCGAGCAAGCTCGTCGACCTGGGCCGCGAGCCCGGCGACACTGGCACCGAGCGCCTGTACCTCGGCCAGCACTCGGGCCAGGTCGACTCGCCCGAGCGCGGCGTCGACCTCACGCTGCACGAGTGACACGACCTGCCGACGGTTCTGCTCTGCGGCACTCAGGAGGTCGTCGGCGAGCTTTCCAGCCTGCTTGGCCGCCTTCTTGCGCGATGCGTCGCTGCCTGCGAGCGCGAGCAACTCGTGAGCCGCCTCGACCGCCTTGCTGCGAGTCAGCTCGCCCACTCCCGACGCGAGCTCGACATACCCCTGGATCGAGCGCTTGACCATGAAATCTCCTCGTCCCGGCGGCCGGACGACCGCGGCTGCGGCTACGCTACCGGTGCGTCAGCCGCTCCAGCACCTGGAGCACGCGGTTCCGGAGCCGGTTCTGCGTGGAGCTGTCGGCCCCTCGGTCGACGGCCCGATGCACCTCGGTGACCGCCTCCCGGACGGCACGCAGGGAGCCGAGTCCTTCGGATGTCGCTGTGTCACTGACGAGTTCGGGAAGCCACCGCAGGTCAGGTACCACCCACGTCGGTCGCATCGACGGTGGTGCGGCCAGGAGCTCGGTGACCCCGTCGACGCCGGTAAGGACCAGTAGCGAATGCATGCCCGTCGCGACCGCACCGGCAATGTCGGTGTCGAGGCGATCTCCGATGGCGAGCGCGGCGGACGGCTCGACGCCGATTCGGTCGGCACACATCTGGTACAGCAGCGCTCCAGGTTTGCCGACCACGACCGCGGGGCGTGTCGCCGCGGCCTCGACAACTGCTCCGACGAGGGCGCCGTTTCCAGGCGCCACACCACGGTCCGTCGGCAACGTGCGGTCCGCGTTCGTCGCGATCCAGCGCACACCACGTCGGGCGGCGTAGCCCACCTCGGCGAGGTCGCTTGCGGTGACATCCGGGCCGTAACCCTGGACGACAGCGACGACGGCATCCGCCCCTTCCTGACGGGGAGAGACCGGCGTCAGGCCACTCGCTCGGAGCGCGTCGGCCAAGCCGGGACCTCCGACTGCAAGCACGCGAGCGCCGGGTGTGCTGTCCGCGGCCAACAGCCAGGCTGCGGCCTCGGAACTCGTAGCGACCTGGGCAGCATCGACGGGCAACCCGAGGGTCCGCAGGTGAGCCGCCACGGCCGCCGGTGATCGTGAGGCATTGTTCGTCGCGTACACGACGGGGCACCGGAGATCGCGCAAGACACCGACAGCGTGCGACACAGCGGCAGGCCCCCGATACACCACACCATCGAGATCACAGATCACCGCCGCGTACCTCGTCTGAAGATCCGGGCCGGTCACGGCCGGATTTCGGGTCGCGCCCCGGATTTCGGGGTGAACTCCAGGTCGCCCGCGCCGCCGTTCTCGTCGTCCCCGGCGGAGTCGATATCGGTCACCAGCACGATGCCATCGATGTCCTCGACCCGCTCCACGGCGTCGGTCCGCCCCTCCACGTCACCTTCCATGGCCCGGATAAACCAGTCACGCGCCTCCCGGGCCCTGCCGAGGCTGAGTAGCGTCTCACCGTACGCATAGTGGAGCCGGTGCCGGTCGACCGATGGACCCTGCTCCAGCTCTGGCAGTTGGAGGGCAAGGAGAGCAGCATCCGCCTGTCCGAGGTCACGCCTGACTCCGGACACCACGATGGCCAGCTCGATCCGCTCATCGGTCGACATGTCGAGCGATTTCGCCGAGGCGGCCAGATCGAGGGCCCTTTCGAAACGTCCGAGTCCTCGCTCACAGTCGACCATGAGCGGGAGGAGGTGGTCCGATCCGCTGAGCCGACGCACAGTGCGAAACTCTGCCAGCGCACGGGCGAAATCCCCGCGCCGATACGTGACCAGGCCGTAGGCCTCGCGAACGGCCGGAATCCGCCCTGCACGTTTCAGCGCCACCTCGGCGTGAGCGGACGCCTGTTCGATGTCGTCCGCCTCAAGGTAGGCGGCGACCATGACCAAGTGTCGAGCCACGCCCTCGGCGTTCTCCTTCGACAGCGTCCTCAGCTGTCGGCGGACCTCGGGGTCGAGCTCACGTCCCGTGACATCCTCTGGCACTGACGGTTCGACCACCCGGCTACCACCCGACACGGCCTCACGCCTCCCGCCGCCCGTCCGCGCAGGTTCTCGTCCGCTCGAACGACCCGCACCTGGCGCGGGGCTCGCATCCAGGCCCGACCGTCTCACGCCACGCTCCCGTTCAACACCGCGCCGATCAGCACCCCCCACACCAGTAGACCGTTCCATACGACCTCGACGACCGTGCGTACCTTCTTCCGCGCGACCGACATCGTCGCCTGAGCCGCAGAGGGCGTCGTGGTGCCGTGATCTTCGTCCGTCGTCTGACACCGGTTCTCCTGTATCTCTGGTGCGCTTCAAGCCCTTGTCAAGTGCGGCGAGCACGACAAAGGGGCCCACACCGTGGGCCCCTTTGCGAATGACTGTCCGGCTGCGTCCTACTCTCCCACACCGTCACCAGTGCAGTACCATCGGCGCTGAAGGGCTTAGCTTCCGGGTTCGGAATGGAGCCGGGCGTTTCCCCTTCGCTATGACAGCCGAAACTCTATGGAGATGTCAGTAGACCCGACCGTATCTCGGGAACTGCACAGTGGACGCAAGCACAACATATGTGTATCAAGTTATCGGCTTATTAGTACCAGTCAGCTACATGCATTACTGCACTTCCACGTCTGGCCTATCAACCCGGTCGTCTAGCCGGGAGCCTCTCGGGGCAAGCCCCATGGAAACCTCATCTTGAAGTGTGCTTCCCGCTTAGATGCTTTCAGCGGTTATCACTTCCGAACGTAGCTAATCAGCGGTGCTCTTGGCAGAACAACTGACACACCAGAGGTTCGTCCATCCCGGTCCTCTCGTACTAGGGACAGCTCTTCTCAAGTTTCCTACGCGCACAGCGGATAGGGACCGAACTGTCTCACGACGTTCTAAACCCAGCTCGCGTACCGCTTTAATGGGCGAACAGCCCAACCCTTGGGAGCAACTCCACCCCCAGGATGCGACGAGCCGACATCGAGGTGCCAAACCATGCCGTCGATATGGACTCTTGGGCAAGATCAGCCTGTTATCCCCGGGGTACCTTTTATCCGTTGAGCGACGGCGCTTCCACAAGCCACCGCCGGGTCACTAGTTCCGACTTTCGTCCCTGCTCGACATGTCTGTCTCGCAGTCAAGCTCCCTTGTGTACTTACACTCGACACCTGATTGCCAACCAGGCTGAGGGAACCTTTGAGCGCCTCCGTTACATTTTAGGAGGCAACCGCCCCAGTTAAACTACCCACCAGGCACTGTTCCTGATCCGGATCACGGACCGAGGTTAGATATCCAGAACGACCAGAGTGGTATTTCAACGTTGACTCCACCGACACTGGCGTGCCCGCTTCATAGTCTCCCACCTATCCTACACAAGCCGTACCGAACACCAATACCAAGCTATAGTAAAGGTCCCGGGGTCTTTCCGTCCTGCTGCGCGTAACGAGCATCTTTACTCGTAGTGCAATTTCGCCGAGTTCGTGGTTGAGACAGTGGAGAAGTCGTTACGCCATTCGTGCAGGTCGGAACTTACCCGACAAGGAATTTCGCTACCTTAGGATGGTTATAGTTACCACCGCCGTTTACTGGGGCTTAAATTCTGAGCTTCGACCCCGAAAGATCTAACCCGTCCTCTTAACCTTCCAGCACCGGGCAGGCGTCAGTCCGTATACATCGTCTTGCGACTTCGCACGGACCTGTGTTTTTAGTAAACAGTCGCTTCTCCCTGGTCTCTGCGGCCCTTCATCCTAGCTCGAAAAGAGCTTAAGAGTCCGGGCCCCCCTTCTCCCAAAGTTACGGGGGCATTTTGCCGAGTTCCTTAACCACGATTCACTCGATCGCCTTGGTATTCTCTACCTAACCACCTGAGTCGGTTTGGGGTACGGGCGGCTCGAACCTCGCTAGAAGATTTTCTAGGCAGCATAGGATCACCCTGCTTCCCGCATACGCGGTCACTGTCAGGTCTCAGGCTATGTGAGCTGCGGATTTACCTACAGCTCGCCCTACACCCTTGGACGTGGACTACCATCGCCACGCGGAGGCTACCTTCCTGCGTCTCTCCATCGCTTGACTACTACAACTTCGGTTCGCGCGCTCGACCTCCACCTCCCCGAAGGAAGGAGTAGGCTTCAGGCGCTTAGCATCAGAAGGTTCGTCATGGGCGGTTCTTCGCCGGTTCCGGAATATCAACCGGATGTCCATCGACTACGCCTGTCGGCCTCGCCTTAGGTCCCGACTTACCCAGGGCAGATTAGCTTGACCCTGGAACCCTTGGTTATTCGGCGGACGGGTTTCTCACCCGCCATTCGCTACTCATGCCTGCATTCTCACTCGTGTGGCCTCCACGGCTGGATCACTCCGCCGCTTCCCTGGCCACACGACGCTCCCCTACCCATCAACACGCTTGGACCGCGGACCCTTAGGTGTCGCGGCCGGGCAGTATGTCAATGCCACAGCTTCGGTGGTGTGCTTGAGCCCCGCTACATTGTCGGCGCGGAATCACTTGACCAGTGAGCTATTACGCACTCTTTAAAGGGTGGCTGCTTCTAAGCCAACCTCCTGGTTGTCGATGCAACTCCACATCCTTTCCCACTTAGCACACGCTTAGGGACCTTAGCTGGTGATCTGGGCTGTTTCCCTCTCGACTACGGAGCTTATCCCCCGCAGTCTCACTGCCACGCTCTCACTTACCGGCATTCGGAGTTTGGCTAACGTCAGTAACCTGGTGAGGCCCATCGGCTATCCAGTAGCTCTACCTCCGGCAAGAAACACGTGACGCTGCACCTAAATGCATTTCGGGGAGAACCAGCTATCACGGAGTTTGATTGGCCTTTCACCCCTACCCACAGCTCATCCCCTCAGTTTTCAACCTAAGTGGGTTCGGCCCTCCACGACGTCTTACCGTCGCTTCAGCCTGGCCATGGGTAGATCACTCCGCTTCGGGTCTAGACCCAGCGACTTATTCGCCCTGTTCGGACTCGCTTTCGCTACGGCTTCCCCACACGGGTTAACCTCGCCACTGAGCACTAACTCGCAGGCTCATTCTTCAAAAGGCACGCCGTCACCTCACAAAGAGGCTCCGACGGGTTGTAGGCACACGGTTTCAGGATCTATTTCACTCCCCTCCCGGGGTACTTTTCACCTTTCCCTCACGGTACTTGTCCGCTATCGGTCACCAGGGAATATTTAGGCTTAGCGGGTGGTCCCGCCAGATTCACACGGGATTTCTCGGGCCCCGTGCTACTTGGGATGATTTTCTAGAGTTCGCGTCATTTCGTCTACGGGGGTAGCACCCTCTGTGCCGGGCCTTTCAATGCCCTTCGACTATAACGCGAGTTTATAACTCTATGTCAGCATGTCAGTGCTCACCGAAAAGTCCCACGACCCCTGACCTACAACGCCTGACAGCTATCACGTAGATCAGGTTTAGCCTGTTCCGCTTTCGCTCGCCACTACTCACGGAATCGCGGTTGCTTTCTCTTCCTGTGGGTACTGAGATGTTTCACTTCCCCACGTTCCCTCTACCCGCCCTATGTGTTCAGGCGGGAGTGACTGGACTTGCCTCCAGCCGGGTTTCCCCATTCGGAAATCCTCGGATCGCAGTCTGGTTATCGACTCCCCGAGGCTTATCGCAGATTCCTACGTCCTTCTTCGGTTCCTGGTGCCAAGGCATCCACCGTGTGCCCTTAAAAACTTGATGCACAAAGATTTTAAGATGCTCGCGTCCACTGTGTAGTTCTCAACATACGGGCGGGCCTCCACCGATGACCGGCGCCTACCGAGTGTCTCGGTGGTTCGTCCGCGGTGAAGGTCCTGGCCAGGAAACGGCCTAGAGGTGAGCTGAACGCCCGAACCCTCAGGACCCAACAACGTGCCAGGCGCCTTGCCCGTCCCGACGGCGATCCACGCTCCCAGAGGAGCAGTACTGACCGTTCGAATCGAACTCGGCGCCAACTAATCGATGTTCCACCCTTGAGCACCCGCTGCCCCACGAACGGAGACAGACCGGGCTCTGGACCGCTGGACGCGGCCAGTGCTCCTTAGAAAGGAGGTGATCCAGCCGCACCTTCCGGTACGGCTACCTTGTTACGACTTAGTCCCAATCGCCAGTCCCACCTTCGACGGCTCCCTCCACAAGGGTTGGGCCACCGGCTTCGGGTGTTACCGACTTTCGTGACTTGACGGGCGGTGTGTACAAGGCCCGGGAACGTATTCACCGCAGCGTTGCTGATCTGCGATTACTAGCGACTCCGACTTCATGGGGTCGAGTTGCAGACCCCAATCCGAACTGAGACCGGTTTTTTGGGATTCGCTCTACCTTGCGGTTTCGCAGCCCTTTGTACCGGCCATTGTAGCATGTGTGAAGCCCAAGACATAAGGGGCATGATGATTTGACGTCATCCCCACCTTCCTCCGAGTTGACCCCGGCAGTCTCCCATGAGTCCCCGCCTTTACGCGCTGGCAACATGGAACGAGGGTTGCGCTCGTTGCGGGACTTAACCCAACATCTCACGACACGAGCTGACGACAACCATGCACCACCTGTACACCGACCTTGCGGGGCAACCATCTCTGGAAGTTTCCGGTGTATGTCAAGCCTTGGTAAGGTTCTTCGCGTTGCATCGAATTAATCCACATGCTCCGCCGCTTGTGCGGGCCCCCGTCAATTCCTTTGAGTTTTAGCCTTGCGGCCGTACTCCCCAGGCGGGGAACTTAATGCGTTAGCTGCGGCACGGATCTCGTGGAATGAGACCCACACCTAGTTCCCAACGTTTACGGCGTGGACTACCAGGGTATCTAATCCTGTTCGCTCCCCACGCTTTCGCTTCTCAGCGTCAGTAGTGGCCCAGAGACCTGCCTTCGCCATCGGTGTTCCTCCTGATATCTGCGCATTTCACCGCTACACCAGGAATTCCAGTCTCCCCTACCACACTCTAGTCTGCCCGTACCCACTGCAAGTCCGGGGTTGAGCCCCGGATTTTCACAGCAGACGCGACAAACCGCCTACAAGCTCTTTACGCCCAATAATTCCGGACAACGCTCGCACCCTACGTATTACCGCGGCTGCTGGCACGTAGTTAGCCGGTGCTTCTTCTGCAGGTACCGTCACTTTCGCTTCTTCCCTGCTGAAAGAGGTTTACAACCCGAAGGCCGTCATCCCTCACGCGGCGTCGCTGCATCAGGCTTTCGCCCATTGTGCAATATTCCCCACTGCTGCCTCCCGTAGGAGTCTGGGCCGTGTCTCAGTCCCAGTGTGGCCGATCGCCCTCTCAGGCCGGCTACCCGTCGTCGCCTTGGTGAGCCGTTACCTCACCAACTAGCTGATAGGCCGCGAGTCCATCCCAGACCGAAAAACTTTCCAGACGATAGAGATGCCTCTTCGTCTCGTATCCGGTATTAGCTCCGGTTTCCCGGGGTTATTCCAGAGTCTGGGGCAGGTTACTCACGTGTTACTCACCCGTTCGCCACTGATCGCCCGGAGCAAGCTCCGAGGTCACCGTTCGACTTGCATGTGTTAAGCACGCCGCCAGCGTTCGTCCTGAGCCAGGATCAAACTCTCCGTTGATGTTGTGCTCCGACCCGAAGATCGGAAAATCTACCCACGAAGGGTTGTTTCACTGGCTGAGCACGAACAACCAGCTTTCGCTGTTGTTCGTTGTCAACCAAAGGATTTCGTCCGTCTGAGCGGGTTTCCGGCCGGTAGCCAGAGAGACCGCTTCAACGGGACGAGGTTTTTGGCATCGATTTTTGACACGCTGTTGAGTTCTCAAGGTTCGGACACACACCACCGACAGGCTCAGTGAGCCGATCGTCTGGGGCTGATCCGCGCCTGGCGGTGACCGCGAGGCGACTGCTGTAACTTACCTGCGTGACGTTCGTAGGTCAAGTCGGTCGTACATCTGCACGCCGACGATCGTCATCGACCGTCACGTCGACGCTCCACGTCAGCACGGTGAGGCACTGCTCCATCTCGATCCGAGTCGCCTGGCGACTCGGCCTTCGAAGGTGTGGAGATCAGCTCGTCGGGACCGGCCTACTTGGCGTAGGGCCTGTGGAGGGCTCTACTGCTTGGTGTCCGTTCCTCCCTCGCGGGCTGACGTCGAGAACAGTAGATGACTGCCTGCCACGGCGCCAAATCGAGTGGTCGTCAGCCCTCGATCCTCCCGGCGGCCAGCGTCTTCCGCCCGCGGCGGAGCAGGACGACCGCCCCTTGCAGGATGTCCTCAGGCCGGATGACGCGCTCGGCATCGACGACCTTCTCGCCGTTCACCGAGGCGCCGCCCTCGGCCACCGTGCGCCGCGCCGCGTTGCGGGAATCGGCGAGGCCGGCCGAGACCAGGGCGTCTACCACCGGCATCCCGACATGCACTGGGCCACCTGGCAGCTCGGCAGCGGCGTCGAGCAGCGTCGGGCCGTCGAGTGCGCGGACGTCTCCTCGCCCGAACAGCGCCTCACTGGCGGCGATCGCCTGCTCGGTGGTCGCCGCACCGTGGACCAGGGCGGTGACGTCAGCCGCGAGCGCACGTTGCGCCGACCGGCGGAACGGTTCGTGCTCGACCTGCTGCTGGAACTCGCCGATCTCGTCGCGAGTGCGGTCGGTGAACACCTTGAGCAGCGAGATGACAGAGGAGTCGTCGACGTTGAGCCAGTACTGGTAAAACGCGTACGGACTGGTCATGTCGGCCGACAGCCAGATCGCGTTGCCCTCGGACTTGCCGAACTTATGACCCGAGGCATCGGTCAGCAGGGGCGTCGTCAGCGCATGAACGGCCGCGCCTTCGACCCGGTGCACGAGGTCCACTCCGGCGGTGAGGTTGCCCCATTGGTCGGACCCGCCGGTCTGCAGCGTGCACCCGTACTCGCGGTACAGGTGGAGGTAGTCGAGTGCCTGGAGCAGCTGGTAGCTGAACTCGGTGTACGAGATCCCCTCTTGGCTGGCCAGCCGCGCGGCGACCGCCTCCTTGCGGACCATCTGGTTGACCCGGAAGTGCTTGCCGACGTCGCGCAGGAAGTCCAGCGCCGACATCGGTGCGGTCCAGTCGAGGTTGTCGACGAGCAGCGCCGGGTGGGTGATCTGGGGGTCGCTGCCGTCGAAGTCGAGGAACGGCTGCACCAGCGCCTTGATCCGCGCAACGTTGTCGGCGGTCTGCTCTTTGGTTCTCAACACCCGCTCCGACGTCGGTCGCGGGTCGCCGATCAGGCCGGTGGAGCCGCCGACGAGGCAGATCACTCGGTGGCCGGCCCGCTGCAGGCGCCGCAGCGGCATCAGTTGGACGAGGTTGCCGAAGTGCAGGCTGGGTGCGGTGGGGTCGAAACCGCAGTACACCGTGATCGGGCCCTCGGCGAGCGCGTGCCGCAAGGCGGCCTCGTCCGTGGTCTGAGCCACGAGGCCCCGCCACTGCAACTCATCGAGGATGTGGGTCACGTCTCGCCCCGCTTCACGCTCGTCGGCACACACCCGGTCGGATGACGGGCGCATCAAGCCTGCCACGGGAGTCCGGCGGCCGTCGTGTCACCTCGTCGGGTGGGATCGAGCGTGACGTCGACGATCCACGACGGTGAGACCCACACGCTCGACCCCGATCGCCAGCAGCGCCGGTGGTCTGCTCGCTGCTGCCGACATCAGTCGGGAGCTGCGAGCGAGCCGCCGGGGCGGCATCCGCTCGCACATGTGAGGCACACGGTCGCTCGACGCCGTGCTCAACGACGGCTGACCGGCGCGGTGAGCCATGCATCGGCCGCCGCCTGACGGGCGGCGCGATCGCCGGCGAGAGCCCCGGTGAGGTGCGCGAGCGTCATCCCCTGCTCGAACCAGCCCCATCGCTGCTCCGGGGTCAGCGCAGCGCGAGCCGCCACTGCGGCGGCACCGTCGGAGGTGCCGCTCCAGTCGCGCGGTTCAGGGCTGGTCTGGCCGGTCATCGCCGACCACGGTAGCGCCCGCGCCGCCCCCCGGCACGTCGCCGAGCCGGCGCAGCGCCTCGACGTCGGCGCGGTCCTGGGCTCGCCCGGCCAGCTCCTTCATCGCCACCAGGTGCTCGACCGAGGCGACCCGGACGGTGACGCCGCGCACCTCGAGCACGACGGAGCCGGCCATGAGTTCAGGGAACGGGATCGGCGGGTCGGCGAATAGGTCGACCTCCACGAACGGGTCGTCGGGGTCGTAGAGCGTGAACGCCACCAGGTGCCGTCGCTCGACCCACTCGCGTCGCGTGACCTCGTCGGCGAAGGACTCCGCGGGCACCGGCAGCCGAGGGCGCAGGCCGAGGCCGGTCAGGACGTCGATCGCTGCCAGGGCGTTCTCGGGCGAGAGGTCGATGACCAGGTCGAGGTCGACGGTGGTCCGGACGTGGCCGTGCAACACGACCGCGACGCCACCGACCACGACGTGCTCGACTCCGGCCGCGGCGAGCGCGGCGACGACGTCGAGCAGCCTCATGTGCGCAGGCTACGGCGGCCGGGCCGCCCGGGCCGGTAGGCACTCACGGTGGGCTCGCCGTGGATCCAGAACCGCCAGGGATGCCGATCACCGTCACCTCCGACTCCGCTCACACCGACCCGGGGGCCGGTGCGCACCACGGACGGCGGCGGCGCGGCATCCGGCGCCTCGAGCCATACCGGCGAGTCGGGGGCGGTGAGGTCGAGGCCGTTCTCGGCCCGGCCGAGCGCAGCCGAACGGGCGAGCCGGGCCGGGCCGCGCGCGAGGTCGCGGTCGGCGGCACCAGGTCGGCGCTGCCGGGCCAGATCGACGCCGTCGACCACCTCACCTGCTCTGAGCAGAACTGCCGAGGCGCTCTCCTCGACCCCGGTCACGACGTTCGCGCACCAGTGCATCCCGTAGGTGAAGTAGACGTAGAGATGGCCGGCCCGGCCGAACATCACCTCGGTGCGTGGGGTGCGGCCGCGGAAGGCGTGCGACCCCGGGTCGTCCTCGCCGGCGTAGGCCTCGACCTCGGTCAGCCGCACCACGACACCGGCGTGCACCAGCCGGCAGCCGAGCAGGCTGGGTGCGACCTCGAGCACCGGGCCGGCCAGATCGTCGGCAACGAGACGGGTGCGCACCGGCCGATTGTGCCGGCTCAGCGCACGGTCGGGAGGTCTACCGACCAGGCGCGGGCGTCAGCCGCCACCTCGCGCGCCCGGGCGAGCTGCTCGGTGACGCGAGCGGGGGCGGTGCCACCCCTGGCGTCGCGCGACGCCAGTGAACCCTCGACGGTGAGTACGTCGCGGACATCCGGGGTGAGGTGCGGGGAGACGGCGGCCAGGTCGGCGTCGGTGAGGTCCCACAGCTCGACGCCGCGCTCCTCGCAGGCGCGTACGCAGGCGCCGGCCGCCTCGTGCGCGACGCGGAACGGCACACCCTGCCGCACCAGCCACTCCGCGACGTCGGTGGCGAGCGAAAAGCCCTGCGGGGCAAGGGACTCCAGGCGCGCGGTGTCGAAGCGCAGCGTCGCGACCATGCCGGCGAACGCGGGGAGCAGCACCTCGAGGGTGTCGACGGCGTCGAAGACGGGCTCCTTGTCCTCCTGGAGGTCGCGGTTGTACGCGAGGGGGAGCGACTTCAAGGTGGTGAGCAGGCCGGCGAGGTCGCCCACGAGGCGGCCGGCCTTGCCGCGAGCGAGCTCGGCGACGTCGGGGTTCTTCTTCTGCGGCATGATGCTCGACCCCGTCGAGTACGCGTCGTCGAGCGTGACGAAGCCGAACTCCCTGGTCGCCCAGAGCACGACCTCCTCGGCCAGGCGGGAGAGGTCGACGGCGGTCATCGCGAGGACGAAGGCGAGCTCGGCCGCGAAGTCGCGGGATGCGGTGCCGTCGATCGAGTTCTCCACGGATGACGGGAAGCCCAGGTCCGCGGCCACGGCCACCGGATCGAGTCCCAGCGAGGAGCCGGCGAGGGCGCCGGAGCCGTACGGCGAGACCGCGGCACGACGGTCCCAGTCGCGCAGGCGGTCGACGTCGCGGAGCAGCGCCCACGCGTGCGCGAGCAGATGATGGCTGAGGAGCACCGGCTGGGCGTGCTGGAGGTGGGTGCGCCCCGGCATCGCCACGCCGAAGTGGGCGCCGGCCTGGGCGACGAGGGCGTCGACGACGTCGAGCACGAGGCCGGCGACCGCGCGGGCGTGCTCGCGCAGGTACATCCGGAACAGGGTGGCGACCTGGTCGTTGCGGGAGCGGCCCGCGCGCAGCCGGCCGCCGATGTCGGCGCCGGCGCGCTCGACCAGGCCGCGTTCGAGTGCGGTGTGCATGTCCTCGTCATCCGCGGCGGGAGCGAAAGCGCCGGACTCGACGTCGACGCGGAGTCGCTCCAGGGCGTCGAGCATGACCGTGAGTGTGGCGTCGTCGAGCAGCCCGGCGCGGTGCAGCACGCGGGCGTGCGCGCGCGAGCCGGCGAGATCGTACGGGGCGAGGCGCCAGTCGAAGTGCGTCGATCGCGACAGCTCGACGAGGGCGTCGGCCGGACCGCCGGTGAAGCGGCCACCCCAGAGGGCCGAACGCGGCGTACCCGGTGCGGGACGCGTACCACCGGCCGGCTCGGGGGTGGTCACGAGAGGTCCTTCCGGGCCCACGACATCAGGCGGTCGACCAGGCCACGGCCGCGGGCAGCACCGGCCGTCACCACGATGATGGTGTCGTCGCCGGCGATCGTGCCGAGCACGCCGTCGTACCCGGAGTGGTCGAGCGCCGAGGCGAGGAAGTTCGCCGCGCCCGGTGGGGTCCGCAGGACGACGAGGTTCGCCGACGAATCCGCGGACACGAGCAGCTCGTGGCAGCGGACCTGAAGACGCGTCATCCGCTCCTCCGGGTCGA
>JBOFLR010000714.1:0-3116 GCA_051657965.1 Dermatophilaceae bacterium | reverse complement strand
CCGACGCCAGCGCCGCCTCGGCACGCGCCCGCCCGAGGTTCCAGGCAAGCCAGTCGTCATCCGCGCCGGTCTCGTACCAGCCCTGTGCGACCACGCACGCCGCGAGGTCGCGCGGCAGCCGCTCCACGACGACCGGCGCGGCGTCGGCGCTCAGCCCCGCCAGGTACAAGGTGTCGAGCGGCCGGCCCGCCTCCCACCGGTCGATGTTGCGGCCCGCCACCCAGGCGTCCGGGTTCATCGCCGCGAACCCCAGGGCGAACACCGCCCCCGACACGAGCACCGCACGCGGCACCCAGCGCCACGAGAGCCGCACCGCCCCGGCGAGCACGAACACCACGACCAGCCCGAGCCACAGCTCGAACCCGTCGACGAACACGCGGAGCACGGTGTACCCGAACTCCTCCTGGTACAACGACATCCGGTACAGCGCCGACGCCACGACCGCGAGCGTGAACACGCCCAGCACCCCGACGAACCCCCGGAGCAAGGCCCGGTCGCGCACCGTCGCGACCGACGCGACCCGTACCGTCACCGCCACGACGACCACGGTGAGGAACGTCGCCGCCGTGAGCTGCCCGAAGCCCTGGTGCACGTACTCGGCATAGGTCAGCCCGGTCGTGCGGCGCAGGTAGTCGCGCCCACCCCACATCGCCGTCGCCTGCGCGAGCAGGAACCCGCCGAACAGCGCCACCACCACCCCGACCGGCACGGCCCACTCCCAGGCCCGCCGCAGCCGCCGCGCCTCGGGCACGCGCACCCGGTCGACCGGCGGCGGGTTGATCGCGAGGTAGGCGCCGGTGAGCGTGACCCCGCCGACGAGGAACAGGACGAACGTCCGCGCCACGATCGTGTCCCACCCGAGGTCGGGCACCACCGCCTCGGCCCACGACCCGAACATCGCGTCTCCGGTGGCGAAGAGGCCGCCGAACACGGTCAGCGCGACGATCGAGATACCGACCGTACGCAGCACCGGCCACAACAACGACGCGCGCGTGGTCGCCGTCAGCGTGCGCCCGAGCAGCGGCAGCCCGCGCACGGCCGACAGCGGCCAGGCCGCCGCGCTCGCGACCATCGCGAGCAGCCCGTGCGCACGCGTCAGCCCGACCGCCGCCACCATCACCCCGGCGAGCACCGCCAGCGTCACGACCCCACCGGCGGCGCGCACCACCACCACGCCCGCGAGCAGTGCGGCGAGCACCCCGCAGCACACCGTCCACGGGTGCGACCGATACCGCGCGACCGCCCACATCAGCGCACCCGCCGCGAGCAACGTCACGCACACAGCAAGTCCGACCGCCCGGTCCACCCAGGTGAGCGCCGCGAAGGCCCCGACCAGGAGCGCCCCGAGCACCGCCCACGGACGAGGACGCGGGTCGTGTTCCGGCCAGGCGGTCTCGATCGGCCCGGGTCCACCGCCGTACGGGGCGGCCGGGGCGAACGGCACGGACGACGCGGCCCTCACCGCAGGTCGCACCGTCGTCGTCGTGTCCGGCGTGCCGGATGACGCTGCGCCCGTAGGTGGTTCGGTCACCGCCGTGCCACTCGGGCTGCTCGAGGCCGCGGCAGCTGCGGCCGGGGACGGCGATGTGGGAGTGGGCACGGGAACCTCCGAGGTGGGGTGCGGAGCGCCCTCCGCGGTGGGGTGGGGGACGTCATCCGACGTGGACGGGTGAAGCGGGAGGACGGCCCGCACGGTGGCCCCTCGGGCACCGGCAGGCGTCGGCACGACGGCGACCGACCCGCCGTGGAGGGTGCACACCCAGCTGGCGATGGCGAGCCCGAGCCCGGTGCCACCGCCGGTGTCGTCGCCGCGACCGAACCGGTCGAAGACCCGCTCGGCGTGCTCGGCGGGGATACCGGGACCGTCGTCGCGGACCTCGAGCACCCAGCTGTCACCACCCTGCGCACGAGCGTCGACCCGGACGGTCCCACCGGGCGGACTGTGCCGCACCGCGTTGTCGACGAGGTTGACCACGAGCTGCGCCAGCCGGTCGGTATCGGCACGAACCGCGAGGCCCGGTGGCGAGACCGAGCGCTGCACCTCGACCCGGCGTCCACCGATACCCGCCTCCTCCACGGCGCGCCGGAGCAGGTCGTCGACGGCGACCTCACCGAGCCGTAACCGTGCCGCACCGGCATCGATCCGGGAGAGGTCGAGCAGGTCGGCGACCAGCGCACTCAGCCGCTCGGACTGGTGCAGCGCGGCGCGCAGCGCGGCGTCATCCGGTCGTACGACACCGTCGGCCAGGTTCTCCAGCAGCGCCCGCTGGGCGGCGAGCGGGGTGCGCAGCTCGTGCGACACGGTGGCCACCAGCTCTCGGCGCTGCTGGTCGGCGGTGGCGAGGTCCGCGGCCATGGCGTTGAACGCCCGGGCCAGCGTCCCCACCTCGTCGGATGACGTCGCCGTCACGCGCCGCGTGTAGTCGCCTCCCGCCATCGCGGCCGCCGCGCCGGTCATCTCGACGAGCGGCGACGTCATCCCTCGGGCCAGCCACAGCGTGACCGCGAGCGCAGCGGCCAGGGTGACCGGGGCGCTCGTCCAGAGCGGGACGCCGGCCGACTCGCCGACCGCGGCCACGAGCAGTGCAGCGAGCACGCTGGCGCCGACGAGGAGCCCGAGCTTGAGCTTGATCGAGGCGACCGAGTCCAGCGGCCGGTGGGTGTTCACCGGTCGTGCCCATCGTCGTTCACCGGTCGTGCCCGTCGTCGAGCGCGTAGCCCACGCCGTGGACGGTGCGCACCCGGTCGGCACCGATCTTGGCGCGCAGCGCCTTGACGTGGCTGTCGAGCGTGCGGGTACCGGCGGCCCCGGCCCAGCCCCACACCTCGCGCATCAGCGTTTCCCGGGTGTGCACCACACCGGGCTCGGCGATGAGAGCACCGAGCAGGTCGAACTCGAGAGGCGTCAGGTGCACCGACTCGCCCTCGACCGTCACGCGCCGGGTGGCGACCTCGACGACCAGGCCGCCGACCGTCATCCGGGCGTCGTCGAGCTGCGCGGCGTCCTGGGCCAGCTGCTCGGCCCGCTCCACCCGGCGCAGCAGCGCCCGCACCCGAGCCACGACCTCGCGCAGCGAGAACGGCTTGGTCAGGTAGTCGTCGGCGCCGACGCCGAG
>JBOFLR010000713.1:0-3026 GCA_051657965.1 Dermatophilaceae bacterium | reverse complement strand
GACGGCAGTACCGGAGAGGCCCCGTCGTGAGCGACCACGTGCGGCTCGAGGTCGGCGACGGCGTCGGCACGGTGCGGCTCGACCGGCCGCCGATGAACGCCCTGAACGCCGAGATGCAGCACGGGCTGCTCGCGGTGTGCCGCGAGGCGGCGTCGCGGCGCGATGTCGCCGCGGTGGTGGTGTACGGCGGTGAGAAGGTGTTCGCCGCCGGTGCCGACATCAAGGAGATGGAGACGCTGTCGTACACCGACATGGTCGACCACTCCGCGCTCCTCCAGGACTTCACCCGGGCGCTCGCGCGGATGCCCAAGCCCACGGTCGCCGCCATCACGGGGTACGCACTCGGCGGCGGCTGTGAGGTGGCACTGGCCTGCGACTTCCGGGTGGCCGCCGAGGACGCCAAGCTCGGTCAGCCCGAGATCCAGCTCGGCATCATCCCCGGTGCCGGCGGCACCCAACGGCTGGCTCGGCTGATCGGCCCGGCCCGCGCCAAGGACCTCGTCTTCTCGGGCCGGTTCGTCGCCGCCGACGAGGCGCTGGCCATCGGGCTCGTCGACGAGGTGGTGCCCGCGGCAGACGTGTACGCCGCGGCGGTCGCGCGGGTGCGGCCGTACGTCGGCGGGCCGGCATACGCGCTACGGGCCGCCACGGAGGCCATCGACCGCGGTCTCGAGGTCGACCTCGAGACCGGCCTGGAGATCGAGCGGCACCTCTTCGCCGGGCTGTTCGCCACGAAGGACCGCGCCGCGGGCATGCGCTCGTTCGTCGAGCACGGGCCCGGGAAGGCGGCCTTCGAAGGCGCCTGAGTCGTGCCGCCCGTGCTCGGCGGTCCAGTGCTGTCACCGTTCGACTACGATCACTACATGAGTACTCCGCTGTCGATCCGCTTCGACGCCGACGTCCTCACGCGGCTGCGTCGCCGGGCCGGTGCCGCTCCGGGTGGCAGCGTCTCCGGGCTCGCCCAGCGGCTCGTCGACGAAGGACTGCGGATGGCCGAGCACCCGGGCATCGTCTTCAAGGACGGCCCGAGCGGGCGTCGTGCCGCGCTGGCCGTCGGGCCGGACGTGTGGGAGGTCGTCACGTTCCTGCGGGAGGTGGACGAGCGAGGTGAGGATGCCGTGGCTGCCGCAGCTGAGGCGATGAACCTCGCCGAGGGCAGGGTGCGGGTGGCACTGCACTACTACGCCGCCCACCCGGACGAGATCGACGCGGAGCTCGCGCAGGCCGACGACGAGTCGCGTGCCGCCGAGGAGGCCTGGCGGGTCGAGCAGCGACTTCTGGCGTGAGCCCGCGTCTGCTGCTCGACGAGATGCACCCGCCGCTCGTCGCCGAGCTCCTGGAGCAGCGCGGTCACGACGTGCTCGCGCTGGTGGCCGACGCGACGATGCGCGGCATGGCCGACGGCGAGGTCTTCGCCTGGGCGGCCCAGCAGGGTCGACGCATCGTCACCGAGAACGTCAAGGACTTCCGCCGCCTCCTGCTGGCCGTCGGCGACGGCGCGCCGGTCGCCCCGCTCCTCTTCACGTCGAGCCGCTCGTTCCCTCGCACTCGGCGTAACCCGGGTCCGCTGGTGAATGCCCTCGACGCGTGGCTGAACGCGCCGGATGCCGACCGCCGGCCCGTCGAGGACTGGCTCGTCGCTCGGTGACCCTCGTCGAGGCGGCCGGTGGCGAGGAACTCGGCTTCGGACGCGCAGACCGTCGCGTCGGTGGCCGGTTTCCCCGCCACCATCGAGTCACCGGCCCGCCACCACCGGGCCACCGGCCCCGCCGCCATCGAGTCACCGGCCGCTCCCTCGCTGCGACCGGACTCGACGCGGGTGGCGACCGTCACCTTCGACTGGTGATGGATCGAACGGATACGGCTGAGACACTGGAGGCTGGTTCGCGCCGACGGGCGCGGCGTCATCCGTATCGTCGAACGACAAGGACAGGGCACGCATGAACATCGTCGTCTGCGTCAAGCACGTGCCGGACGCGCAGTCCGACCGCACGTTCCAGGAGTCCGACCGCACGGTCGACCGGGCCGGCGTCGACGGCCTGCTCTCCGAGCTCGACGAGTACGCCGTCGAGGAGGCGCTGAAGGTCGTCGAGACCGCGGGGGAGGGCGAGGTCACGGTGGTCACCATCGGCCCGGCCGGCGCCGCCGACGCGATCAAGAAGGCACTGCAGATGGGCGCGGACCGTGGCGTGCACGTGCTCGACGACGCGATCCACGGCTCGGACGCCATCGCCACCTCGCTCGTGCTCGCCGAAGCGGTGCGCAAGACCACCGGCGGCAGCCCCGAGCTGGTGCTCACCGGCATGTCCTCCACCGACGGCGTCATGGGCGTCGTGCCGGCGATGCTCGCCGAGCGTCTCGGGCTGCCGCAGGTCACCTACGCCTCCGAGCTCACCGTCGACGGCGGCACGGTCGTCATCCGCCGCGACGGCGACACCGCGAGCGAGACGATCGAGGCGAGTCTGCCGGCGCTGGTGTCGGTGACCGACCAGATCAACGAGCCGCGCTATCCCTCGTTCAAGGGCATCATGGCCGCCAAGAAGAAGCCGGTCGACACCTGGTCGCTCGCCGACCTCGGCATCGACCCGGCCCAGGTCGGCCTCGGCGCCGCGTGGACCGAGGTGCTCTCCGTCGCCAAGCGCCCGCCGCGCCAGCAGGGCCAGGTCGTGACCGACGAGGGCGACGGCGGCGCAAAGCTCGCCGAGTTCCTCGCCGGCCAGAAGTTCCTCTGACCCGCGACCGACCGCGCCGCCCCACCCACAGGAGACCGGAAGACCCATGGCTGAAGTCCTCGTCCTCGTCGACCACGCCGGCGGGCGCCTGCGCAAGGCGACCGCCGAGCTGCTCACCATCGCACGGCGCCTCGGCGAGCCCAGCGCCGTGCACGTCGGCCCCGGCGCCGAGGCCGCGCAGAAGACACTCGCGAAGTACGGCGCGCACAAGGTGTACGTCGTCGACACCCCCGACGCCGCCGCGTTCCTCGTCGCCCCGCAGGCCGAGGTGCTCGCCGCACTGGTCGAGAAGGT
>JBOFLR010000712.1:0-2098 GCA_051657965.1 Dermatophilaceae bacterium | reverse complement strand
CGTCGGGACGGCCGAGTCACCCGCCCCGCGCGAACGGCCGCTGCGGGTGGCGATGATCGGCCAGAAGGGGGTGCCGGCGACGTACGGCGGCGTCGAGCACCACGTGGAGCAGCTCGGCCGGCTGCTCGCCGAGCGGCACGGCGTCGAGGTCACCGTCTACTGCCGCCGCAGCTACGGCCACCGGGCCGGCAGCCGCTACCACGGCATGCGCCTGGTCGCCACCCCTGCCCGGGGCGGCAAGCACCTCGACACCATCTCGCACAGCCTCACCTCCACGGTGCACGCCCTGTTCTCGGGAGCCGACGTCGTGCACTACCACGCGCTCGGGCCCGGCTTGGTCGCACCGCTGGTGCGCTACCTGACCCGCCGCCGGGTCGTGCTCACCGTGCACGGCCTGGACCACCAGCGGGCGAAGTGGCGCGGGCCGGCCACGTCGGTGCTCGCCCTCGCGCACCGGCTGAGCGGGCGCGTCCCCCACTCCGTGGTCACGGTGAGCCGCGCCCTCACCGAGCACTACGACACCGAGTTCGGGTGCGAGCCGGTCTACGTGCCCAACGGCGTCCCCGAGCCGGTGCTCGCGCCGCTGCCCGACCGGTTGCGCACCGAGTGCGGCCTCGAGCCGGGTCGGTACGTGCTGTTCGTCGGCCGGGTGGTGCCCGAGAAACGGCCCGATCTGCTCGTCGAGGCGGCGCGCTCGCTGCCGGATGACGTGAAGGTGGTCATCGTGGGCGGGTCGGCCTTCACCGACGGCTACCTCGCCGAGCTGACCGCCCTGGCCGGCGGCGACCCGCGCATCGTCATGCCGGGCTTCCTCTACGGCGACGAGCTGGCCGGCGTCTACCAGCACGCCGCGCTGTTCGTGCAGCCGTCGGACCTCGAGGGCCTGCCGCTCACCCTGCTCGAGGCGGCGTCGTACGGCATCCCGGTGCTCGCCAGCGACATCGACCCGCACCGTGAGGTGCTCGCGCCGTGCCGCTGTGACGCGCACCGCACCTTCCCCCGCGGTGACCTCGACGCCCTGGCCGCCGCGCTCGCCGCGATGTGGCACGACCGCGAGCGGCTTCGCCAGGCCGCGGCAGGAGAGGCGCCCCGCCTCGTCGCGCCGTATCGATGGCCCGCGGCCGCCGACGCGGTCGCGGCCGTCTACCGCTCCGTCGCGCGCGGACGCACGACCCCGTCCCGTCCCCGGCGGGTCCGCGGGCGGCGACGCCTCGGAGCCGTCCCGCCCACTCCGCCCACCCTCTCCCGAAGGGCCCCGTCATGACACTCGCCCGCCCGCCCGCGTCATCCGCCCCGGTCGCCGGCCGGATGACGGCCGTACTCACCGTGGTGCTCGCGCTCGTCGGCGGGGCGCTGCTCGTGGCACCTGTGGCGCGCGCCGACTCGCCGCCGCCGCTGTCGCTGGCCCCGGCCGCGGACACCTCGATCTGGGGCGCGAACGGGCGCGTCATGGACATCGTGCCGCTCGGCACGAAGGCGCTGATCGGCGGCGGCTTCGACTACGTGGGCCCCACGGTGGGGCACACCGCGCGCACCGACCCCGGCACCGGGGCGCTGCTCGGCACCCGGCAGATGGTCACCGGCGACGTCTACACGACGATCTCCGACGGCGCCGGTGGCTGGTACCTCGGCGGCGAGTTCGGTGAGGTCGACGGGTACTACCGGCGCAGCGTCGCCCACGTGCGCGCCGACGGCTCGCTCGACCGCGGCTTCAACGCGAACGTCAACGGTCCGGTGCGGGCGCTGGCGCTGGTCGGCGGGACGCTCGTCATCGGAGGCAAGTTCACCGAGGCCGGCGGTGGACCGCGTACCAACCTCGCCGCGGTCGACGCCGCCACGGGCGACGCCGTGGCCGGCTGGACCGGCAGCGCCAACAACACCGTGCTCGCGCTGACGGCGGCCGGCGGCAGCGTCTACGTCGGTGGCCAGTTCACGACCCTGAGCGGCGTGAGCCGCCGATACCTCGGGCGGGTGTCGGCCACGACCGGCGCGCTCGACGTGAGCTTCTCCGGGCAGACCTCCGCGCTGGTGCGCGCCCTCGCGCTCAGCGCCGACAGCGGCACGCTCTACGCCGGCGGCGACTTCACCAGCGTGTCCT
>JBOFLR010000711.1:0-5740 GCA_051657965.1 Dermatophilaceae bacterium | reverse complement strand
GGGCGGATGACGACGGGTCGGGGAGGGCTCCCCATCGGTGCCGGCCAGGACGCACCACTAGGCTCCCGATGACTATCGTCCGTCCCGAGGAGCCGCCGCCCATGCCCCTGCTCGCGTACCCCGGCCCCCGGGCTCCCCGGCTGCCGCGGATCACCGTCGAGGTGCCCGAGGCGTGGGTCGCGGTGCCGGCCGAGGGCGACCTCGTGCGGACGTGCGGCACGGGTGGCTCGGGAGACCCCGTCGAGGTGACGGTGCGGCATCACGCCGGCCCGTCCGGATACGCCCCCGAGGTGCTGCTCGACGACCTGGCGAGCGCACCGGCCGGCGTCGAGGACGCCGAGGTCGAACGACCTTTCGTCGTCGACATCACCGGCCGGCGCTGGCACGCCCGCAACGTCTCCTGGGATGACGACGCCGGCCCGGTCGTCGAGGTCCACCTCGTCACCGCGCTCGCCGCCGACGCGGCATCCGCCGAGCCCGACGCGGCATCCGCCGAGTCCGCTGGGCCGGCCGAGTCCGGGGAGGCTGTCACCCGGTTCGTCCACGCCGTCGGGCGGGTGCGCGGCGCCGGGCTCGCCGACGACTACGACGTGCTCCAGTCGGTGCTCGAGACCCTCGTGGTCGATCTGGACCACGGATGACGTCCGCGGACTCCCGCGTGCTGCGCGGCACCTCGCTCCGGGTGCGGTCGGGCGCGGCGAGTCATGTGGGACGGGTGCGCGACCACAACGAGGACGACGTCATCGCCGAAGGGATGGTGTTCGCCGTCGCCGACGGCATGGGCGGGCATGCGGCCGGCGAGGTGGCCAGCCGGATCGCCGTCGACGCGTTACGCGAGCTGGTCGAGCGCCCCGCCGAACGGCCCGACGACGTCGCTCGGGTGCTCGCCGAGGCGAACCGCCGCATCCTCGCCGCCCAGCAGGAGACACCCGACCATCGCGGCATGGGGACGACCGCGGCCGGGCTCACCGTCGTCGACACCGGGGGTTCTGAGCACTGGGTCGTCTTCAACATCGGCGACTCCCGGGTGTACCGGGTGGCCGACCACCGGATGAGCCTGGTCACCCGCGACCACTCCGAGGTCCGCGAGCTCATGGATGCCGGGGTGATCGACGCGGAGGAGGCGGCGCGTCATCCGCTGCGCAATGTCATCACCCGCTCGCTCGGCAGCGACCCCACCCCGGTGCCCGACGTGTGGGTCGTGCCGCCGTCGCCGGGAGAGCGATTCGTCATCTGCAGCGACGGTCTCTCCGGCGAGATCGACGACCGCGAGATCATGCGCCTCGTCGGCACCCATGCCGACCCGCAGACCGCCGCCGAGGAGCTGGTCGCCGCGGCGGTACGAGCCGGTGGCCGCGACAACGTCTCGGTCGTGGTCGTCGCCGTCGACGCCGGTGCGGAGGAGGATGACGACGGCGACACCACGCCTCGCGCCGGCCTGGCCAGGCCGTGAGGCGCCGGCCCGATCCGGCCGTGAGATGGTGTCGTGCGTGACGACGATTCGCGCTGTCGTGCACCCCGGCTGGCTCGAGATCGGCGGTCCCGGGTTGGTCGCGGTCGTGCTCGCCGCCGAGCGGCACCGTGACCCGCTCGCCGCCGCGGCAGCCGACGGGCTCCTCGCCCTGCTCGACGCGCTCAGCACCCACGGCCTCGCCGCACTGCCCGACTTCGTCGCGGTATCCGCCACCGGTGACGGCGTGCGCGTCGTCGTCCGGGGCACCGCTGCAGCGGAACTCGGCGACGGCACGCGGATCGCCGCCGGCGGTCGTGAGCCGTGGGGCGATGTCGACGTGTCGGCCGAGGCTGCGGGCCCGGAGGTGCTCGCCGTCGCCCACGACCCGCGGTCGGAGCCGGCGGTCGGCTGGCGTCGCCCCGCGCGGCTCGACCGCCTCGCCGCCGCCGCACCCCTCGACGGCACGGAACCCGGGCCGCCACTCGACGGCACAGAAGCCGGCTCGCCCCTCGACGGCACGGAACCCGGCCCGGTCGGCGTCGACTCCGCGGCCGATCGGGCCGGGCCCGAGGAACCGGCCGCCGGGTCGGCCGCGGCGCTCGACCTCACCCTTCCGCCGCCGGATGAGGCGGTCGGGTTGACGCCCGCCGAGCGGGTGAGCCCGCCGCCGTCGCCGGCGAGCGGCGTCATCGCGTCGGTTCCGTGGCGTCGCCCGGATGGACTGTCCGCCTCGGCAGGGATGCCGGCCAGATCGGATGCCGCAGCCGTGCCGGATGCCGCAGCCGTGCCGGATGCCGTAGCCGTGCCGGATGCCGCAGCCGTGCCGGATGCCGTAGCCGTGCCGGATGCCCTAGCCCAGTCGTCGCCGTCGCCACCTGCCGGGCCGGCCCCGTCCGTGCCGCCCGCGCTGCCTCCGACTGCGGCACACCCCGCGCCGGAGCCGCCCGAGGCACCGGCCGATCTGGCACCTCCTACCGACGAGGTACCGGCCGAGCTCACCACCGACCGCGGCTCGCTGCCGCGATCCGACGAGGAGCTCGACCGGCCGGTGGTGCTCGCCGTGCTGTGTCCGGCGGGCCACCTGTCGCCGCCGCACGCCGGTTCCTGCCGGTCCTGCGGCCGCGAGATCCCGCCGCAGCAGCCGTTCCAGTCCGCGCGCCCGGCCCTCGGTGTCCTGCGCATCTCCACCGGCGGCCTGGTGCCGCTCGACCGGGGTGTGCTGGTGGGCCGGGCACCTCGCGTCAACGAGGAGTTACCGGTGGGCCGGCGGCCGCACCTGCTCCGCGTCGGCGGGCCCGACCGCGACATCTCCCGCAACCATGCCGAGGTGCTCATCGAGGGGTGGCACGTGCTCGTGCGCGATCTGGGGTCCACCAACGGCACCACGGTCGCGCTACCCGGGCAGGAGCCGATCCGGCTGCGGCCCACCGAGGACCACGGCATCGAGCCCGGCACCGTCATCACGCTGGCCGACGAGGTGTCGCTCGTCTACGAGGTCGAGGAGTGAGCGCGGGCGACGCGCCCGACATCCCCGGTCTGGTCTTCGTGCGCGCTCTCGGGTCGGGCGGCTACGCCGACGTGTTCCTCTACGAGCAGCAGTCGCCACGGATGAACGTCGCGGTCAAGGTGCTCAAGCGGCAGGGGCTGACCGCCGCCATCCGGCGACAGTTCGTCGACGAGGCGAACACCATGGCCGCGCTCGCCGACCACCCGTACATCGTGCAGGTGTTCCGGAGTGAGCAGACGCCCGACGGCGGGGCGTACCTGGTGATGAAGTACTACCCGCCACCGAATCTGGCGGTGCGCTCGAAGAACGACCGGCTCTCGGTCGAGGAGGTGCTGCGCACCGGCATCCAGCTGTCGAGTGCGGTCGAGACGGCGCACCGGGCCGGCATCGTGCACCGCGACATCAAGCCGGCCAATGTGCTCGTCAGCCAGTACGGCCAGCCCGGGCTCACCGACTTCGGTATCGCCGGTCGCGGCGGACATGCCGAGGACGTCGACGAGGACGTCGGGGTCTCGGTGCCGTGGAGCCCGCCCGAGGTGCTGTACGGGCAGTCCAACGGCGACGCCCGCAGCGACGTCTACTCCCTGGCCGCCACGCTGTGGCACCTGCTCGTCGGGCGCTCGCCGTTCGAGCAGCCGGGGGGTGACAACTCGGCGTACGGGCTGATGCCGCGGATCCGGGCGGTCCCCGTGCCGCCCACCGGCCGCGCCGACGTGCCGGTGTCGCTCGAGCGGCACCTCGCGCACGCGATGGCGAAGAACCCCGACGTGCGACCGCAGAGTGCGCTCGAGTTCGCCCGCGGTCTGCAGGCCGTCGAGCAGTCGCAGCGGCTCCCGCGCACGCCGGTGGTCGTGCTCGACGAACGCGGCAACACCACGGTCACCGCGATGCCGGCCGGGCGCGCCGCCGACGACCACGACCGCACCAGCGTGCGCGCGGTGTCGGTCACTCCCCACGCTCCGGCCGCGGCCGCTCCGAAGCCCGCCGGCCCGGCCGAGCACGAGGATGCCGGACCCACCACGGTCAGCGGCGGCGTGGTGCTCGCCGTACTCGGCGTCCTCGTCGCGAGCCTGGTGGGTGTGCTCCTCTGGGCGCTCGGCCAGGACGGCGACTCCGTGACCGCGCAGCCCACTGCCAGCCAGCGCACTCGCACCGAGCCACCGACGTCGATCGTCGACCCTCCGGGGCAGCCGGTGCTCGATGCTCGCCCGGAGCCCAGTGCGGTCGCCTTCACCTGGAACTACGAGAACACCGAGTCCGGGGACTTCTTCCGGCTCCAGGTCGCACCGGAGGAAGGGTCGGTGGCCGAGGCACCGGTGACCACGGTGCAGGGGCGGTCCGCCCACACCGTCCGGGCCGCGCAGGGGACGCGCGTCTGTGCTCGAGTCGCGGTGTCGCGCAAGGAAGGAATGGTGTCGACGGTGTCCGCCGTGCGCTGCGAGACCGCCGGCTGACCGTCATCCGAGGTCGACCACGAGGCCGCGACCGGCGACCCTGGGGCAGGGTCGTCGGCGGTGCGGCCCCCTGCGGACCGCACCGCCGGAACATCGCCGGGCCGTCCCGGCCGTGGAGGTCCTGCACCGCGACCGGGTCGTTCGCCGCGGTGCAGGACGGCTTGTGGCCCGGGGTCTACAGCGCGTCGAAAGCGCGCCTACTGCCCGGGGCGAGCGGGATCGGGTCGGTCTGCGGGCCGGTCTCGGGCGTCAGCTCCTTGGCGGAGGGGTGCACCTTCTCCAGCTCGGCGCTGCTGTCCCAGATGAGGGTGCTGAGAGCGCAGGCGTTCGCGGCCGGGAAGTCGGAGCGCACGAGCAGCACGTTGGGCACGACGATGGTCGGCACGTCGGCGGACAGCCTGTAGGTGGCCGCCGGGATGGCCCCCTCCGCGTAGACCGGGTTGACGGCTTTCAGCTTCTCCAGCGCGGGGGTGACGTCGACGAAGGAGACGGCGTCCTTCTGCGAGGTGAACAGGTCGGTGAGCGCCGGGGTGGGCAGGCCACCGGACCATACGAAGCCGTCGATCGAGCCGTCCTTCATCGCGTCGACGGTCTTGCCGATCTCGAGGCGTTGAGCCTCGACGTCGGTGTCGATGTCGAGGCCGGCGCTCTCGAGCAGCCGGGTCGCGATGACCTCGGTGCCCGACTTCGGTGAGCCGGTCGAGATGCGCTTGCCCTTCATCCCCGCGAGGTCGGTGATGCCGGAGTCCTTGCGGACCACGACCTGGGTGTAGTTGGAGTGGATGCGGCCCAGCGCCTGCACCTGCTGCGGCTCGGTGAAGGCGCCCTTGCCGGCGACCGCGTCGGCCGCGGTGTCGGCGAGGGAGAACGCGATGTCGTACTGCCCGTCGACGAGCTGCTGGATGTTCTGCACCGACGCCCCGGTCTCGGCGGCGGTGGCCTTGAGCGGGGTCTCGGCCGACATCAGGCTGGCGATACCGCCGCCGAGCACGTAGTAGACGCCGGTGCTGTTGCCGGTGGCGATGGTCAGCTGGCCCGCGCTGGCCTCGCAGCCACCGGTGTCAGAGGGCGCGGAGCCGGCGTCGTCCTGGGTCTGGCGGCCACCGCACGCCGCGAGCACGAGGGCGGCGGCGACGGCGATGACGGGGGTGACGCGACGCGTGACGCGCCCGCGTTGTCGGGTGGTGGTCATGTCTGCTCCTGCGGAGTGGGGGACGGGATGGGTCGGAGACGCGTGGGTCGAGCGCGGATGACGTTGAGCGCGAGGGCCATCGCGAGGAACGCGACCCCGATGGCGATCGACACCGGCTGGAGGAAGAGCAGCAG
>JBOFLR010000710.1:0-1782 GCA_051657965.1 Dermatophilaceae bacterium | reverse complement strand
TGGGTGCCGGTGACCGCCGACGGCCGGCTCGACCTCGACCGCCTCGACGACCTGCTCACCGAGCGCACCGCGGTGTTCGCCTTCACCCACGTCTCCAACGTGCTCGGCACGGTGCTGCCGGTGCGCGAGCTCGCCGCACGAGCGCACGCCGTCGGTGCGCTCGCCGTGCTCGACGCCTGCCAGTCGGTGCCGCACCTCCCGGTGGACGTCGCCGATCTCGGCGTCGACCTTCTCGCCTTCTCGGGCCACAAGATGCTCGGCCCGCTCGGCGTGGGCGTCCTCTGGGGCCGCGCCGAGCTGCTCGAGCAGATGCCCGTCTTCCTCACCGGCGGCTCGATGATCGAGACGGTGCGGATGGAGGGCTCGACCTACGCCCCGGCACCGCAGAAGTTCGAGGCCGGCGTGCCGGTCGCGGCCCAGGCCGTGGGCCTCGCCGCAGCGTGCGACTACCTCACCGCGATCGGGATGGACCGGGTCCACGCGCACGAGTTGCGGCTCACCGAGCAGCTGCTCGCCGGGCTCGCCGTGCGGCCGTTCGTGCGGGTGCTCGGGCCCGACGGGCTCGAGGGTCGCGGGGGAGCGGTGGCGTTCACCGTCGACGGCGTGCACCCGCACGACGTCGGGCAAGTGCTCGACGATCGCGGTGTCGCAGTGCGGGTGGGCCACCACTGCGCATGGCCGCTGCACCGCGCGCTCGGCGTGCCGGCGAGCACCCGCGCCAGCCTCGCCGTCTACACCACCCCGGGCGAGGTCGACGCCTTCCTCGAGGCGCTCGACCACGTGCCGGCGGTGTTCGGCGTGGAGGTCGCCGTCTGATGGACCTCTATCAGGAGCTCATCCTCGAGCACTCCAAGCGCCCGGTCCGGTCCGGGCTGCGGGAGCCGTTCGGGGCCGAGGTACACCACGTGAACCCCACCTGCGGCGACGAGGTGACCCTCCGGGTGCGCCTCCTCGGGGAAGGCGGCGGCGCGGTGGTCGAGGACATCTCCTACGACTCCATCGGCTGCTCGATCAGCGTCGCCTCCGCGTCGATGCTCGCCGAGGAGGTCACCGGCCGATCGGTCGCCGACGCCCGGCGCATCCACGAGGCCATGCGCGCCATGCTCACCAGCCGCGGTGAGAACCCCGGCGACGAGTCCACCATCGGCGACGCCGTCGCACTCGCCGGAGTCGCGAAGTACCCGGCGCGCGTCAAGTGCGGCCTGCTGCCGTGGATGGCGTTCACCGACGCACTGCACCAGGCCGAAGGAGTACACCCATGAGCGAGACCGCCACCCCCGCGAACGTCGCCGATGTCGAGGAGGCGATGCGTGATGTCGTCGACCCCGAGCTCGGCATCAACGTCGTCGACCTCGGACTGGTCTACGGCATCACCGTCGACCCGCAGAACCACGCCGTCATCGACATGACGCTGACCTCCGCCGCGTGCCCGCTCACCGATGTCATCGAGGAGCAGACCGCGTCCTCGCTGGAGGGCCTGGTCGCCTCCTACCGGGTCAACTGGGTGTGGATGCCGCCCTGGGGTCCGGACAAGATCACCGACGACGGCCGCGAGCAGCTGCGCGCCCTCGGCTTCAACCTCTGACCGCACGTCCGGTGGGGAGACGGGTCGTCGAGGTCGCGCCATCGCGGCTCGACGGCTGGTTGGAGCGGTTCGCCGCGAACAACCCGGACGGACCGCAACGAGTGGTCGACGTCGAGCGCTTCGACCACGAGCCGCTCGGCCTGATCCTCGTCCGCCGTGGTGGCTACGCGGTCGGGGTCGCCGTCGGTGGCCGGCTG
>JBOFLR010000709.1:0-6605 GCA_051657965.1 Dermatophilaceae bacterium | reverse complement strand
GTGCCCGGCTCTCGCGGCTGGTGCGGCGAGGGCGCCGCCCGGCCGTCGACGAGCGTCATCCGGCGTCGTTCCACCACCCCGAGCGGGATGCCGGCGAGGGGCGCGAGCAGCAGCAGCGGCACCCCGACCACGAGCAGCGCCAGCGAGGCACCGAGGGCCAGCACACCGACGGTGGCGCAGACCCAGACGAGCGCGACCGGCAGGGCCGTGAGCAGGTACAGCAGCGACCGCCAGGTCCAGCGGTCGGCGAGCAGCCGGAACGGCGGGCGAGCCATCGCCTGCCAGGCCGTCTGGCTCGCTGCGTCGTCCACCTGCGTCACCGTAGGGGCCCCGGCCCCGGCCCGGTAGTCGAGCCCGGGGGAGTCCCGGGGGTAACGCCAGCACTACCCGCAGGGTGTCCCGGGGGCCAGTGACCGGAGGCCGTCGTGACGGCTGGACTGGGTACATGCGACTCACCCCCGAGCGACCAACCGCCCCATCAGCCGCTCCACCGCCCGCCGGCCACGGCGTCATCCGCGCCGATGCCGTGGTCAAGACCTACGGCCGGGGAGCGGATGCCGTCCACGCCCTCGACGGGGTCTCGGTGACCTTCGAGACCGGCCGGCTCACCGTGATCACCGGCCCGTCGGGGTCGGGCAAGTCGACGCTGCTGCACTGCGTGGCCGGGCTGGACTCGGTCACGGCCGGGCGGGTCTGGCTGGGCCCGACCGAGCTCACCGCGCTCTCGCCGCGCCAGCTGACCCTGGTGCGCCGTGACCGGATGGGGTTCGTGTTCCAGGCGTTCAACCTGCTGCCCATGCTCACCGCGCGAGAGAACATCCTGCTCCCGTCGCGGCTCGGCGGGCGGCGCGTGCACGCAGCGAGGGTCGGCGAGGTCGCCGGCTCGCTCGGCCTGGCCGACCGGATGACGCACCGCCCGTCGGAGCTGTCCGGCGGCCAGCAGCAGCGGGTCGCGGTGGCCCGGGCGCTGCTCCCCCGCCCCGAGGTGGTGTTCGCCGACGAGCCGACCGGCAACCTGGACAGCCGGTCGAGCGCCGAGGTGATGCGGATGCTGCGTGAGTCCGTCGACCGCGACGGCCAGACCGTGGTGATGGTCACTCACGACCCGGCGGTCGCCGCCTGTGCCGACCGGGTGCTGGAGATGCGCGACGGCCGGCTCGCCGGAGCAGGGGCGACGACCGGCTCGGGTTCGGGCTCGGGTTCCGGCTCTGGAGCGGACTCCGACTCCGGCTCCGGCTCGCGCTCGGGCTCCAGTTCCGGCTTCGACTCCGGCTCGGGCTCCGGCGTGGCGGGCGGTGCGGCGTCGTGATGCTCATCGCGTGGCGCACCGTGGTCGCACAGTGGCGGGGGCTGGTGGCCACGGTCGCGGCCGTCGGCCTCGCGGTCGGTCTGGTCGTGGGGTGCGTGCAGTTCACCGAGCGGGTGTTCCGGGTGACGTCGGCCGCCGACGCGAGCGCCTACGCGGCGGCCGACGTCGTGGTCCGGGCCGACCTCGGCCGATCCGTCGGCGACGGTGCACTGAAGCAGGTCGCCGGCACCCCGGGGGTGCAGGCGGTCGCACCCGACGCGCAGGTGCCGGTGACGGTCTCGTCATCCGAGGGCGAACCGCTGCCCGGGGTGCTCGGCAACCCGACGACGATGCGGCCGTGGGTGGCCGAGCCCGAGCTGAACCCCTACCGCGTCGTCACCGGCCGGGCGCCCCGCACCACCGACGAGGTCGTCGTGGACCGCGCACTGGCCGGCGCGGCCGACCTCACGGTCGGTGCCCGGGTGCCGCTGGTGTTCGGTACCGGCGTGCGGACCCCGGTCGTCGTGGGCACGGTCACGGTCGGCGGCCGGGATGCCGCCGCGACGGGTTCGGTGGTGCTCGGCGTCGAGCAGCTGGTGCGGGACGCCGGCGCCCTGCGCGCGGGCTGGCCGGGTCTCACCGTGGCGCTCGAACCCGGCGCCACGGCATCCGCGCTCGTGCCTCGCCTCGACCGGACCCTCGGCGGCGAGCGCACCGGCGTGCGCGCGGCGCCCGCCGACGTCGTCCGCGACGACGAGCGCACCGCCGCGGCCGAGCTGGCCGGCGGGCTGGGCAGTGCGCTCGCCACCTTGGCGCTGGTCGGCGCGTGGGTGGGGGTCTTCGTGGTCTCCGGAGCGCTGCGGACCCTGGTGCAGCAGCGGATCCGCCACCTGGCCCTGCTCCGCGTGGTCGGGGCGACGCCTCGATGGGTGCGGCGCCTGGTGCGCACCGAGGCCGTGCTGGTCGGTGCGCTCGGCGGGGTGGTCGGTCTGGCAGTGAGCGGTCTGGTGGCCCGCGCCCTCACGACGCTCATGGCGCAGGACGGCTTCGGCCTCGACGGTGGTGGAGTCGGTGCGCCCGGGCTCGTGACCGTGGCGGCCGCCGTCGCCGCCGGGCCGCTGACCGCGCTGGTCGCTGCGCGCCGAGCCGGGCGGGAGGCGTCGCGCGTGGCGCCGGTGGCGGTGCTCCGCGACGTGCACGTCGACCGCACGGCGAGGTCGTGGTGGCGCGCGGGCTGGGGGGTGGTGCTGGTGTGTGGCGCGGTCGGTCTCCTGGCGGGCGCGGATGCCGTGCGCCGTTCCGACAGCCCGGACGCCGGGCTGGGTGCCGCGCAGCTGGTGGTGTTCGCCGGCCTGGTCGCGACCGGTGCGCTGGCGGTGCTCGCCCCCTTCCTCGTGGCGCCGGTCGGCGGGCTGGTCGGTTCGGTCGCCGTAGCCGTGCGTGGCGAGGTGGGCCGGCTGGCGCGGGCCACGATCGTGCGCAACCCGCGGCGGGTCGCCTCGACCACGTCGATCCTGCTCGTCAGCGTGATGCTGGCCACCGTCGGTGCCCTGCTGCTCTCGGCCGGCGACCGGCTGCTCGGTGCCAGCGCGGGGCGCGACCTGCGAGTCACCCACGCCGTCACCACCGACGGCGCGCCCGGGTCGGGGCCCGGGCTGCCCGCCGGACTGGTCGAGGAGGTGCGGTCGGTGCCCGGCGTGCAGCAGGCGAGCGGGCTCTACGACACCGCGGCGGAGGCGCTGCCGTCATCCGGCCGCGGTACCGCCACGGATGCCGACGCGGGAGCGGGCGCGGATGCCGACGCGGGAGCGGACGGGAGCGCCGACTCGAGCGCCGACTCGGGCGCCGACTCGGGAGCGGAGGCCGACTCGGACGCCCGCCCGGCGCCGGTGACCGGCGTCGACCCGGAGGCGATGGCCGCACTGTGGCAGCCGGATTCGGGCGGGCGGTCGCTGCGCTCACTCGGCGACGGCGAGCTCGTGGTCGAGACGTCCACGGCGGCCGGAAACGGCTGGGAGGTGGGCAGCGAGGTGCGGGTGGTCGGGCCGGCCGGCGAACGCACGATGCGGGTGGTCGGCACCTACACCGACACCGCGGGCGTGGTGCCGGGCCTGGCCCTCGCGACCCGGGCGACCGCGCTCGCGCTCGACCCGGGTGCCGGCGTGCGCTCGGTGCTCGTCGAGGCGGAGGGCGACGCCGGTGCGGTCGCCGACCGCCTGCGCGACGTGGCCGAGCGGGCGCCGGATGCCGCACCCGGCGCCCAGGTGCTCGAACGCGACGCCTACCTGGAGTCGATCGGCGGCCAGTCCATCTCCGGTGAGGGACTGCTGCTCGGCTTCCTCGGGATGGCGGTGCTCATCTCGGTCGCCGGGCTGGTGGTGATGCTCAGCCTCTCGGTGTCGGAACGCACCCGCGAGTTCGGGCTGCTCCGCGCCGTCGGCGGGCTGCCCGAGCAGGTGCGCTCCGTCGTCCGGTGGGAGGCGGCCACGGTGGTCACCCTCGGCACGGCCGGCGGGGTCGGGCTCGGCTGGGCCACGGTCGTCGCGGTGCGCGAGATCGCCGACGTGCCGGCGCTCGACGCCGGGCTCTCACCCGCGTGGCTCGGCGCGATCGTCGCGGCGGCGACGGTGCTGACCCTCGCCGCGTCAGCCCTCCCGGCGCGCCGAGCCGGCCGGGCGGCGGTGTTGGATGCCGTGCGCGCCGAGTAGCCGCCGGCCCGCCACCCGGTCGGGTGACCGACCGTCATCCGGCGGGCGGTCGTCATCGGCCGGGCGACCGGTCGTCGTCCGACCTCAACGGGCCGTGCTCAGCGGTCGCTGGTGGAGCTGACCGCGATGTCGAGATCCTTCTCCTCGAGCACGCGCCGCATCCGCCTCCAGGGTCGATGCGCGGCCTGCTCGACGACGGGCACGCTCACGGACGCATTGCTCAGACGCAAGCGAGTAGAGCGAGTGCGCCGACTGCTTCCACCCAGCAGTAGAACCAGATCGGGTAGAAGCTCGTCGGGCCGTCGCGGAGCCGGGATGCGACTCGACCGGCCGCCATCCCGGCCAGGGCCGCTCCCACCGCCGTGGTGATCCCGGGCCGCAACCCGTCCGGATCGGCGGCGGCGACGGTGAGCACAGCGGACACGGCGATGCCGAATCCGCCATAGACCGCGCGGATCTCCGACCTGCTCTCCGACGAGTTCGCCGTGAGCCCGAACGGCCGGATCAGCGCCGCCGGCCTGGCAAGGGCCTAGCACCCCATCGCCAGAAAGGCCACACCCATCGTCAGGATCACGGCAGTGTCGACGGCTCCGGTCACGAGCGGCGCTCCTGCCTCGCCCGGTCATCGCTCCTCGTGAGCAACGATCCGACAAGGAGCAGCAGCAGGACGCCGACATCCACCCAGGCCACCGTGACGAGAGTCTGGCCCGCGGGGCGCCGAGCGAGCACGATCAGCACAAAGGCCCCGCAACTGATCGCGTTCGCCGCCACTGCCGCTCCGCGGAAGCGCGGACGGCTGGCGCTGAGGACCAGGCCGCCACCCAGCACACCGAAGAGCACACCGCGATGCTGAAGCAATACGCTCACGTCGTGGTCGACCACCTCGATCCCGTACCGCTCGCCGATCTGCGCGGGCGTGAACGCCGCGACCAGCGGCACCGCGTTCACCAGTCCGGCGCCGACAAGCGACATCACGCCCAGCTTCCCGATCCACACGGCATCTCCTCAGGTGTTCGACACCTGCCATGCTGGGCGCCGTGGTGGTCCCGGCGCTTCCGAGAACGTGCGCTTCGCGGCACCAGGCCGTCGTCCGGGTCGGTCCGGGTGGGCGTGCCGCCTATCTCGGCCCGTCGCTCCGCTTGCGTGAGCACTCGTGTGCCGTCGCGTGCTTCGCGCTCGGTGTCGACGAGCCGTTTCGGCTGCGAGTCGACGGAGCTGATGGTGAGGTGCGCAGCGCGCTGATACCCGCCCGGACCCGGCATCAAGTGATCGCCGACTCCGGCCGGATGTTGTTCGCCTACTTGGATCCGGCATCCGCCGAGGTGACGGTGTTTCGTGACCAGATGGGCCACCGAGCCGGAGCGGTCTGGGTCGGGCACCGGGAGGAGGGTCGCATGGCGCACCAGGTCAGTGCCATGGACCCGACCGAGCCGCTCTGGCCACCCGGGCTCGACGCGCCCGCCTTCGACCCCCGCGTGCGGTCGGCATTGGCGCAGATCGACGCCGAGCCGTCGCTGCGGGTCGGCATCGACGAGCTGGCTTGGCGGATGGGGATGTCCGCGTCACACTTCCAGCATCTGTTCTCCAGCCAGGCCGGGACATCGGTTCGGCGTTATCGGACGTGGGCGCGCCTGGCCTCTGTGGTGCGCGCGACCACCGCGGACCGGCACGACATCACCTCCGCGGCGATCGACGCCGGCTTCTCCTCCGCCAGCCACTTCAGCGACACCTTCCGCCAGACGTTCGGGTTGTCCTTCACGTCGTTGCGTTCGCGGACGACCCGCTTCGTCCTCTCCTGACCGAGGGAGGCCAGCGGTCGTCATCCGCCGATCCGGCCGGGCGACATCCGGCGGGTGGCTGCCGGTCACCTGCCAAGCCGGCCGGCGTCATCCGGGCTACAACCTCGCTGCGTTCAGCGGTAGTTGGTGAAGCTGACCGCGATGTCGAGGTCCTGCTCCTCGAGCATGCGCTGCACCGCCTGGAGGTCGTCGCGGGACTTGCTCGACACGCGCACCTCGTCGCCCTGGATCTGGGTCTTCACTGATTTCGGGCCCTCGTCGCGGAGCAGCTTGGTGATCTTCTTCGCGTTCTCCGAGGAGATGCCCTCCTTGAGCGGCACGTCGAGCTTGTACTCCTTGCCGGACAGGCGCGGCCCGGCCTCGGGCACGTCGAGGTGCTTGAGCGAGACACCGCGCTTGACCAGCCAGGTCTGCACGACGTCGAGCACGGCCTTGCAGCGGTCCTCGCTGTTGGCCTGCATCCGGATCACCTCGCCGGCCAGCTCCACCGACGCGCCGACCCCCTTGAAGTCGTAGCGGTTGGCGATCTCCTTCGCCGCGGTGTTCACGGCGTTGGCGACCTCCTGCTTGTCGTAGGTGCTGACGACGTCGAAGCTGTTGTCCGCCATGGGTCCTCCGTGCGGTCGGTGCGGGTGTCGGGTCGATCTGCGGTCGGGCCGGTAGCGGAGTCGGCGGGCTCGCCGATTCGGTGCCGCCGGGGCGGCTTGCTATCCTTCCATGCGCACGAGGCGGGTTGCCCGAGCGGCCAATGGGAGCGGACTGTAAATCCGTCGCGAAAGCTTCGAAGGTTCGAATCCTTCACCCGCCACC